>JBFJVR010000262.1:0-4636 GCA_041624095.1 Oleiphilaceae bacterium | reverse complement strand
GCATGTTGTTTGTGTGCACGATATGTGACAAATATGTGTGCGCTACGCTAGGTGGCGACCCTTAACTCGAAGCAGAATAGCACAGCACTTTTTGTGGGTCTCTGTTTAGATAAGCGCGTGCGATGCTGATTTTAGTAGAGCAATACTCTAAACTTGCCGCTGGTGTTTTTTGGATGCGATATCAATGGAAAAACTGAAGGCCGGTCTCGTCATTTGCCTCCTTAAATTGCTTGCCAGCCTGGGGTATAAAAATACCCAGCGGCTCGGGCGCATGTTGGGCCGTATTCTGTGGTGGGGAGACTCAAGCGTGACGCGGGTAACGCGCACCAATATTGAGCTGTGTTTCCCAGAACTCGATGAAGCCGAACAGCAGGTCCTGATCCAAAAAAGTCTCACCGAAACGGGCAAGCTGATGGCCGAATTTGGCATCATGTGGGAGTGGCCGTCGGAGCGCACATTGGCATTAATTCGTTCCGTGAGCGGTAAAGAGCACTTTGATGATATTGCTGCCCGGGGCAAAGGTATCATTGTGTTGGCGCCGCATCATGGTAACTGGGAACTTGTAGGCTTATACCTGTCAACCTTGCGCCCCATGGCTGCTTTGTATAAACCCCCTAAACTCAAGCCGCTTGAACGTTATATGTCGAAAGTACGCGGGCGTCATGGCTCCGAACTCGTACCCACCAATAAGCGTGGGGTGATTCGCTTGTTTTCTGTTTTGAATGAGCGAGGTATGGTTGGCATTCTGCCCGATCAGGTTCCCGGCGGCTCAGGTGGTACCTTTGCGCCGTTTATGGGCGTGCCTGCAAATACAATTAAACTGGTCACGCGGCTGATTCATAAAACCGGGTGCGAAGTCGTAAGCCTGTGTGCGATAAGGCGGCCAGACGGTGATGGTTTTGATATGGTCTTTCGTAAGGCAGATGACGGGATCTATAGCGCCGACATTGACACCTCGGTGGCAGCCATGAACCGCATGATAGAAACCTGTGTAAGACAGGCTCCCGAGCAGTACCAGTGGGAGTACAAACGCTTCAAGGATAATCGTGTAGGCAGTAAAGCAACCTATGGATAGTAAGTCGGCTTCGTTGCAAGATCAGCCACCGCGACCGTCAGGCGAATGCGCTGTGGTCAACGTGGTCTGTTTGAAGTGGGGTACGCTTTATGGCCCCGAGTATGTTAACAAGCTGCTTAGCATGGTAAGCCGTCATTTACACCGGCCTTTCCGTTTTATTTGTCTGACCGATGACGAAACGGCGCTGGATGCCGATATTGAAGTATTCCCTCTGCCGGATTTTGAAGAACCACCTTGGGAGTTTGCACGTTACTGTTCTGCCTGGCGTAAATTGGCGCTCTTCAGGTCAGGTTTGGCAAATATGCAAGGTAAGGTTCTGTTTCTTGATCTTGATGTCGTTATCGTCGATGCCATCGATTGCTTTTTTGATTGCTCGTCGAAGTTTGCGATGATCGAAAACTGGTACCAGCCGGGTCGTCAGGTAGGGCAGGCTTCGGTGATGTGTTTTGAGGCTGGGCGAGAAGAGACCCTGTTACGCAGCTATGAGAGAGACCCTTTGCCGTTTCTGAGGCGTTATGGTACCGAGCAGGCGTATATTTCTGGCGAGCTTGGTGCCGAGGGCTGTGAGTTTTTTCCCTCCGCTTGGTGTCAGAGTTACAAGCTGCATTGTATGCCCAAGGGGCTACGCAAGTTCTGGCAGGCTGAAAATGTGGCACCTGCGGGATCAAAAATTCTGGTTTTTCACGGTCGACCGAACCCGCCCGATGCCATTGCCGGACGCTGGGGAAAGGATTTTCCTTGGTATAAACGCTGGTATAAGCGTATCTCCCCAAGCCCTTGGTTAGCGGAACATTGGTGCTAGCTGTGCGGTGCGTTTTTCATCGTGAGCAAATAGTGTTGAAGAAAAACCTGCCAGTTGTCTTGCGTAAAATGGATGCCGTGGCGCGTTTTTTCTTTTTCGAAGCTGCGCTTTAGTCGCTTCAGCGTTTTGTTTTGCCAGTTTGTTTGCGGCGGAAGCAGTTTGGCGCGATCAAAATCGATCAGCCAAAATTGCTCTTGGTCAAATAGAATGTTCTGTATGTTTAGATCCGCATGAAATAAGCCGCGTAGATGAAAGCGTGAAATACTTTCGGCCAGTTGTTGGTAAAATGCGTCGTTCTGCGGCGCTTTTAGAATATGCAGCAGGTCTTGTGCGCCGGCAATACGTTCGATGATGATATCTGCCCGATAGCGTAAATTATGCCTGATTACCTGAGCTGCTATGGGTCTGGGTACGGGGAAGCCTTCGTTGCGAAGTTGCAGCAAAATGTCGAACTCACTTATGCAGCGACAGCTTTGCCAGCGTTTAAAAAAATACCGATCTCGATTCAGCTTGCTAACCAGCCCGCCGCGCAGATAGTGCCGCAAAACCAGTTCGTGGTTTTGGTGCTTTACGAACCAGGTGGTCCCACGGCCGCTTTCTTTACCAAGAACTTTATCTGCCTGTTGCCAATACAGGGGCGTAAAATGAGCGTGTTCAATATCCGGGAATACATGCGCATCGAACTGCCAGTAATAGTTTTCGTGTTGTTTTCGAATGATGTGGTTCATAGCACACTCCGGGTTGAAGCCCAGTATCAATTCTACCCCAAATCATCATCGAAGGCAGTGTTTGCTTGTGTCCTAATTGCCTGTAGTTGATGCCTCTATACAGGTGAGACTAGAGACCGATACAGTTCGATTGTTTGGTGGGTCATTTTGTCGAGCGAAAAGTGCTGCACGATATGCTGGCGTGAAGCCGCTGCGATATGCTTTTGTTCGTCCTCGGTCCGCGCCAAGGCCCGACCCAGAGCGCGTGCCAGGCTGTCCGCTCTGCCTGCTTCAAATAAACCTCCATGTTGGGCTTTGGCGGTTGTTTCCAAAGTGCCACCTAGGCGGCTTGCGACGACAGCTCTGCCCATAGCTTGCGCTTCGCAGTTGGTGCGTCCGAACGACTCGGCTTTGCTCGATGCAGATACAATAATATCGGCTAAAGCATAGGCCTCCGGCATGTTGTCGCAGCGGCCAACAAAGTGCAGCGAGGCCTTAAGCTGGTGCTTTGCGGCATGTTGCTTTAGTTCTTGTAGGTAATTTTCGCGCCCTTCGGTGGCCCCAACAATGAGGCATTGCACCCCGGGCATGTCGAGTATGGCCAATGCGTCGATCAGCAGGCGGTGTCCTTTGAGCCGGGTGAGCCGCCCTGGCAGCATGATGACCGGCCGGTGCCTATCTATACCCCAGCGCTTGGCCAGGGCGTTCACGCTCGCTTGCGTAATCGACTCGGGAGAGAACAGCGCCGTGTCGATGCCGCGATAAATACGGACTAATTGGTCTTTTGCTAGTTTGGGATAGGTGTCGCGAATGTGCTGCTGAACGTAATCTGAAACGGCTATGACCTTATCGCCCTTGAGCATTGCAGAATTGTAAGTGCGTTTCAGGCTATTCGCATGACCGTAGATGCCATGAAAGGTCGTGACCATAGCGCAGCGCAACTTTTTACGTGCAAAATAAACGCTCCAGGCGGGTGCGCGGGAGCGCACATGTAATATGTCAGCGTGGTTTGCTTCTGCAATTTTTTTAATGCTTCGCGCATTGCACAGCATAACAATGGGGTTCTTGCTGTCTACGGGAAGCTTGATATGCGTGCTGCCCTCTTGTTGCAGTTGCTTTACTAGAGCGCCTCCACTGGAGATAACCAGCGAACGATAGCCTTCTGTAACCAGAGCCTTGGCGATTTCCAAGGTGCCACGCTCAACGCCGCCTGAGTTAAGTGAGGGCAGAACTTGAATCACCGTCGTGGGCTTGGTTTGCATAGAGGGCATGTGCTGGCTCGATATCTCGCTGCGCTAAAGCATGTTTTTAGGTGGGGTGTTTGCTAGTCGGATAAGTAACCACTCGGCGGCTCTTTGAGCTTCATTTAGTGCTAAGCCCTGTGCGGTAAGCTGTTGGCTAAGCTGCCAGTCCTGAAACCGTGTGAGATAGCCTTTGTCTTTCAGCTGCGCAATGTTCTGCGCAAGCTTGTCGGGCTTGCCCGGTTTTGCTGCGGGCAAATCAAACACGGCGGTTTTGGCGCCGGCAGTAATCGCCTCGCTCAGCATGGAAACGCTGTCAGGGGTGACCCAAGCCTGTTGTGCCTTGTTTAACAGCTCTGAGTAGGTGTCTGGACTAGTATCCTGATGCTCGATGAGGCGAAGGTTGCCGGGAGCCTGTTGCTTTAGCTGTTCGCTGAAAGGGGCAGGTGTGCGTCTCGAATTAAGTGCTAGCCAACCTTGCTCGGGTTGCGCGTGGCAGACGGTCTGTATCTGTTTGATAAGGCGCTCACTTTGCCAGCTAAAGTGTCTGGACTCACCGCCCAGCAGTATCAGGTTCTGGTCACGCTGCGCACTTTTTGCGGCCGCAAGCGGGTCGATTTTACTTATCACACCATGCGTGGAGAGTACCCGTTTGCTGTCAGCAATGCCGTCGTGCTTGGGGCAAATGATGGCATCGAACCAGCTTAAGGGCAGACTGGGTTTCATTAACACGACACTGAAGGCCTTATAAAGCTTTGCTGCAAGCAGCACTGGACGGTGTGTTTTATGCCCCGCGCCGACAACCATGTCG
>JBFJVR010000261.1:0-4648 GCA_041624095.1 Oleiphilaceae bacterium | reverse complement strand
TCAGAGCAGCAACGTCGAAGTGCCACAAAGTGAAATGCAGAGTTACAACCTGATGTTAATGCTCGATATTTCGACGAGTATGACAAACCCAGGTATCGACGGAGTGGTTTATTCTCCGGATGGTTCGTCTGCGACCAGGCTCGAAATCGCGAAACAGTCTTTAAAAGCACTCGGTCAGGAATACTTTCAGCAGTCAACCGATGTTGAGATCAAAGTCGGCGTTTTTGCCGACGGTAGTTACATATTGAATGGGGGGACTGCCTTTACCGACTACGCCAGTTTTGAAGCTGCGGTTGACGCAATTACCGATGCAGCCGGCGATGCAAACGTGTCGGATGGTACCAATTACGAAGCGGCTTTAAATACGATGACCGCTAACTTTAGCGTGGATGCTTCAGGAGAGAATATTTCGTACTTTCTCTCTGATGGTGCTATTTCAAGAGGCAGCACTGACCTCGCTACAGATACCAATTGGGTTGACTTTGCAGCGGCAAACAATATCGACTCTTTTGCGACGGGTATTGGAAGCGGCCTTACCAACTTTAGTGACTTAAACTACATTCACAATGTCGATGCTGATGGCGACGGCACGATCGATGATGCCCTGGTTGTGCCCGACCTGTCTAAATTAGACGGTGTTCTGTTGGCAACCGTGCCGGAGTCTTATGGCGGTAGTGTTGTGTCGAGCGAAATATCGAGCGCCGTATTTGGCGCAGATGGTGGCTACGTTGAGTCGATCACGATCTTGCTTGATTTGGACAACAATGCAACAACCCCGGACCAGTCAGTCACATTCACCTTGGACCCGAATGCCAATACTGGTTTGGGCGAAATTACTAATGATGCAGGTCTTGCTGTAACTTCAGGTAGTACACTGACCTTAACCAACACTAACGGGTTTGATCAGGGAACATTGATCTTCGACTTTAGCCAGGGTGACTACAACTATTTTGTTGGCCCTGGTGTAAATGAAGGCGATACGTTTTACTTTGACTATACCTTGGCAGATAACGACGGAGATGTGTCGTCTACCGAGACAACCACGATTACCATCGTCGATGGCGTGCCTAAAGCGAATGACGACTTGCATACCATCAATGCTAATGAGAATGGCGCGAGCGGGAATGTGATTTCGGGTATTGGTACCGACGGAGGGGTGTCTTTAAGCAACTCCTTCACCAGCTTCGCTGCTCAAGGTGGCGGTGTCGACGTTGCCATCGATAACGCAGATGTAACAAGTATTAACTATCGTGGTGACGAGATTAATCTTACTGTCGATGTGTTGAGCCCACAAAGTGCAACCGCGAGCGATGGTTCAAATTATAGCTATACGGTATCGGGAGGATTGCTCAATCTTACTAATTCTACCGATGGCAGTACGCTGCAATTTAACCGAACAGGTTTCTACGAATATACGCCGGCTGCAGGGCCTGTGGCGCAAACTAGTGCAACGGTCGTCGAAGATTTCAGGGATGGTGCGACCGGTAATGGGGTTACGCTCAATGCTATGCTGGGTGCAACATTAACCTTTAATGGATCGAATGGTGTCGGTATTTCAGGTGGAACAGGAAGATGGGGCGACAGTGTTGATGGGGGCGAGTTGTTGGAAATTATTTTTGACGCTAATACCTATGCCTATGGCGTTCAAAATGTAGTGTTCGATTTTGGTTACGATAGCGGGTCCGGCACCTTAAGCATTTTCAGTATTGACGGCACCGAGCTAGGTTCGGTTGCTTTGACAGGAAACGACCTGCAATCCATCGCTCTCGAATATAGCAATATAGGTAAGATCACGCTGCAAGCAGGTAGTGCCGGGGACTACAGTATTCAGGATTTGAGTTTTGATCCGATCGTGCTCGATACCACAACCCCGGCAGCGGAGCAGGAAATTATCGGCTATACGCTGACCGACGAAGACGGCAGTTCCAGTGAGGCGACGCTGACCATCAATACGGTGCAAAATACGATTGCAGGTACTGTCGGAGACGATACCTTGTCGGGTACCGATCTCAATGATCGTATTGTGGGTCTGGGTGGTGACGACAATATAAGCGCTGGCCTAGGAAATGACATCGTAGAAGGCGGAGCAGGTGATGACACGCTCGATGGTCAAGAGGGTAACGACTTACTTTCTGGAGGTATCGGCATGGATGTGCTCAGTGGCGGCGCAGGTAGCGACACGCTCGAGGGTGGAGAAGATAACGATACCTTGTATGGAAATTCAGGAGACGACTCACTCAGCGGTGACGAAGGTAACGACACTCTATTTGGTGGAGCTGGAGACGATAGTCTGATGGGCGGTGCAGGGATAGACTTAGTCTACGGAGGAACAGGGGCGGATGTGTTGGAAGGCGGAGCCGGGAGTGACACCTTTGCTTGGCAAAATGGCGACGGAGGCACGGTCGCCAGCCCAACATTGGATATTATTAATGACTTTACCGCAGGTTTGGGTGGCGATAAGCTGGATTTATCGGGCTTATTGCAGGGCGAAGAAAGTGGTTCACTAACTGAGTATTTGCACTTTGACAGTGACGGGAATGGTGGCACTTTGGTTTCTGTCGATGTTGACGGCGGCGGTAGCTTTGAAGCATCTCAGCAGATTAATCTGGTGAATGTTGATCTAACAGCCGGAGGAACCCTGAATGATCAGGATATCATCAATAACCTGTTAGCGAACGAGAATATCATTCTGGACTAAGCTCTCAGCGAGGGCTTGGCAAGGCGACTAACTAATATGGGGGCGAAGCCCCCAGCGGCGCAGTAGCCAGTTAAATCGTTTAAGTTAACTCTGCTTTCCGAAATGACTTACCGTTATACTCAATTTTTCCAGCGTAAATAGCACCAGATAAGGTGGCTTGGTGCATTGTTCTAAGGAGTAAATTCAATTAACTTTGCCATGATCGGTCGACTCCCAATGAGATTGAACAGGGCGTGCATTGTCTGCATGCTATGCTTTTTGCCGCCTACGTTTTTCCTCAAGGTATGGGCCGCTGAGCCTATGTCCATTTCGTTAACACAAACGTTTAAACCTTACACGTATCTAGAAGATGGTAAGTGGAAAGGCATCGATATTGAAATAGGTCGTGAACTACATCAGCGAATGGGTCTGGAGGTTGAGTTGACTGCGCTTCCTTGGGCGCGACAACTGGCCTACGCAAAAAGTGGCGAGGTGGCCGGCTTATTGACCGCTTATTGTGAAGATGAACGCGATTTTTTGGAGCCAACGAGCGAACACTATTACAAGGTGAAGGCTTCGTTGTTTGCGCGTCGCGATGTGGCCGCAAAAGCACCGATTAAACAGTTGGCTGATATACCGAACGGCGCACGGGTCGGTGTCATTATCGAGAATATTTTCAACGATGTGCTCGATAGTCGTACCGAAATAGAGCGTGCCAGGTCGCATAGCAGTGAGCTGCTGCCAATGCAGCTTTTCCATCGCAGAGTCGATTACGTGCTCGAGGAGTTTTTCCCCTTTGTTTTCTATAGCAAACAGGCTGGCGTCGAAAGCGAATTTGAAGAAGTGCTGGTAATGAGAGAGTTTAAGGTCTGTGCCGTGTTTTCCAAAACGCATTTTGGCGACAAGAGCACGCTCATTGCCGAGCGCGCCAGCCGCGTTATAAAACAATTAAAAGAAGAAGGGTTTATTGATGGGGTTATCCAGAAATATATTCCGAGCAGCTATTTAAAGGGGCAATAGGTCCTTTCGCGCTTTTTCCCGCGTGTATTTCTTTGCGCAACTCAGGTTTTTTCCTTCTTGTGCCATTAATCTTCTGCGTTTTCACAACCAGTCTTGCTTATGGCAAAGCCACAAGCAGGCAATAGCTAGCCCCGGAACTTAGCGTGCAAGCACACCGAAGGCTAGAATTATCTTTTTACCAACTCAGCTTGTTTATTGGAGACCTAATGGAATATTTACACACCATGGTACGCGTTCGCGATTTGGCCGCGTCACTTGCATTTTATTGTACGTACTTGGGTTTGGTTGAAGTGAGTCGGAAAGAGGTGGAGTCAGGCCGCTTTACTCTGGTCTTTTTGGCTGCACCCGGAGATGTGCAGCGCGCCATGGAAGAAAAAGCGCCGATGATAGAACTGACCTACAACTGGGATGCAGAGGACTATGCAGGGGGCCGGAACTTCGGCCATTTGGCATATCGGGTCGATGACATTTATGCGCTTTGTGCCCGTTTGCAGGCTGCAGGCGTGACCATTAACCGACCGCCTCGCGATGGCCGCATGGCCTTTGTGCGATCTCCCGATGGCATTTCCATCGAGCTATTGCAAAAGGGTGATCCCTTGCCTCCAATGGAGCCTTGGGCGTCTATGAAAAATACCGGTGAGTGGTAGTGTTGGGTTCGTGCTTGGTGTATTCAGGGGAGGTTATAGAGTGCCTGGTTTCAACATAGTTTAGGGTCAGTTTCCAAGGGCATGGCGAGGAGGGTCAAATGCGTGTTTTGTTTAGTATGATTGTGCTGGTTTGTGTTTCGGCGAGCTTGCGTGCAGAGCCCGTTTTGAATGGGGAAAGTGATGGTGCAGCTTATAAGCTTGAACTCGTTGCTGAAGGTTTGGGTGTACCGTGGGCAATGGCTGGGGTAGGCGACACCACGATTTTCATTTCCGAGCGAGGCGGCAGTGCAAAACTGCTTAACCG
>JBFJVR010000260.1:0-4649 GCA_041624095.1 Oleiphilaceae bacterium | reverse complement strand
ACAAGCTGCCACTTACCACCTCTAAAAAAGGGTTTGGACACATAGCCAGAAACAGCCATGGAGCCAATCTGTTCCCGTATCTCCGGGTCTATGTCTTGTATTTGCAACCAAGGTGTTTCTCTAAACCCACCAGCGAGCTCAGCATCTCGCGCATCCGGCTGCGACACAAGGCTGCCCAGCACTTCATTCGCGTTTGACTCAGTATCGACCCCCATAATCGCCAGGCGGTACATCGCATCCGGTGGCATAGCGTCGTATATCTGCCTGATTTCGGCATCGCTGACTTGCTTAGCCTGCATCAGTTGTTGCACAAAAAGCTGCGCTAAAAGCGTTTTGCTTGCCATCTCCACTTCGAGCATAAATTTTTCTTGTTGATGAATTCCTAAGCGCCTTGCATGCTGAGACAGCACCTCTGTCACCAGTAAATCTTTAGCGGTCTTACCACGTAATTGCTTTTCTGTCTCAGGCCCAGCCTCACCCGTTTCACCATAGAATCCGGAGGCAGCGCGCGAACCAATTAAAAATTCATATAAACCAAAACCGACATGCTGATCATTCACGGTGGCAAATGTGCGCCCTTGTGCTTCTGTTGCTTTTTTCGGAAGAGTTTCAGCGTTCACTAGTGAAACGCACATAAACGCTGACACCAGTGCCAACATTTCGATCAATTTTGTTATCGCAGCGGAGCTGTTCATTTTATTATTGTTCGCCATTATCGTTATTGGATTAAAAGTTTGATGCATTTAAAAGAAAAACTTCGACCACCTACTTAGAGGCAGCCGAAGCTTTTGTTGGCTTACTGATTTACAACTACGGCTAGAGGTTCGACTTAACGTCGGCGTAAACCGCAGAACTTGTCAGCAAAGTATTATGCCCGACGCTCGCGGTTTGGATACTTTTACCGCACTTCGCACTGCTGTTAGGAATAATGATGCCATCAGCGTCTGACCACAACGAAACGTCACAGCCTTTGCCACCTAGATCCTGCAAAAAGCTTGAGTTAGGACGCATCTCGAAGCATGCAGGGCTAATGCAACCATAGGCCCAGGTAGTACCGCTATGTGGTGTACCCAAAGTAATCAGTCGACTGGTTTTTCGGCTTCCGCCTTCGAATACACGGTACCAGCGTGAAACCAGACCACCGTTTGAGTGAGCGATCAAACGCGCTTTGGCTTGCCCGGTAGCACTTAGGGCATTGGCAACATAGTTTTTCAGGTTACGTGCGCTGGTCTTATTACTGGCGCCCAGACTGTTATAGCCGAACTTGAACATCGCGCAGCTTGGTTCGCCGTCGTTCAACAAGCGCCCTTCCATAGTATTCCAGTTTGACGTTGAACCCGAATAACCATGCACAAATACGATAGGCTCAACTGCACAGCCACTTCCACCGCCGTCACCACCACCTGAACCGCCACCACCTTTGCCGCCTTTCGCTGCATAACTCATCCCAGATGCTGCCGCTAGTGAGACTAGCGCCAGTGCGAGTACTGAATGTTTTATTATTTTCATGAGTCTTTCCTCTTGGTTTTCTTGTTATACACCGCCGCTTTTACAACTTTATGGCGCCGGCTCATTTCACGGCGAACCGCAAATTCGATCAAAAATCATACAATTTTTACAGCATGATTACCGTGAACCCTGCTATAGATTTGCCCTAACGTCCGCATATACTTCCGCATCGGTCAGCAGAGTATTGTGCCCGACGCTCGCAGTCTGAATGCTCTTTCCGCACTTGGCACTGCTATTGGGAATAATGATTCCATCAGCATCTGACCACAGCGAAACGTCGCAGCCTTTACCACCCAGGTCCTGCAGAAAGGCGGAATCAGGCCGCATTTCGAAACACGCAGGGCTCACACAGCCATAAGCCCAGGTAGTTCCTTGGTGCGGTGTACCCAAGGTAATCAGGCGACTGGTTTTACGGCTGCCACCTTCAAATACACGGTACCAACGCGACACAAGCCCACCGTTTGAGTGGGCGATTAGTCTTGCCTTGGCCTGCCCCGTCGCACTAAGCGCATTGGCAACATAGTTTTTTAAGTTGGCTGCACTGGTTTTATTGCTCGCTCCGGTGCTGTTATAACCAAATTTAAACATCGCGCAGCTTGGTTCACCATCGTTCAACAAGCGCCCTTCCATGGTATTCCAGTTAGATGTGGAACCTGAATAACCATGCACAAATACGATGGGCTCAACTGCACAGCCACTCCCACCGCCGTCACCACCACCTGAACCGCCACCACCTTTGCCGCCTTTCGCTGCGTAACCCATCCCGGACGTTACCGCCAATGAAACGAGCGCCAGTGCGAGCACTGAACGTTTTATTATTTTCATGAGTGTTTCCTCTTGTTTTATTTTTATAGCGAGATGAACCTTGGTTGAAGACTCACCACCCTGTCTTACGGCTTACCGTAACTTTCTACGACTTGCGCTTCACCCTCTCTCCAATTAGAGCGGGCTAGGCGCTTCTAATCAGAGATTCGACTTCACATCAACATATACATCGGCATCGGTAAGCAAAGCATTGTGGCTGACGCTAGCGGTTTGTATACTCGTTGCGCACATTGCACTCTCAATGGGGACGATAATCTCATCGGCATCCGACCACAGCGAGATATTACAACCGCGGCCATTCAGGTCTTGCAGAAAGCTCGAATTTGGACGCATCTCGAAACAGGCAGGGCTTGCACAACCATAAGCCCAGGTAGTGCCTTCGTGCGGTGACCCTAAGGTAATCAAACGGCTTGTTTTCTTGCTACCACCTTCATAGACACGATACCAGCGTGACACAAGACCGCCGTTTGAGTGTGCAACTAAGCGTGCCTTAGCCTGCCCTGTCGCACTGAGCGCATTGGCAACGTAGTTCTTCAGGCTTTGCGCACTAGTGACATTACTGTCACCCAGACTGTTGTACGAAAATTTGAACATCGCGCAACTTGGCTCACCGTCATTGAGCAAACGGCTTTCCATGGTATCCCAATTTGAAGCCGAGCCTGAGTAACCATGGACAAACACAATGGGCTCAGCCGCGCAACCACTGGTGGTTCCCGAGCCACCGCCCTTAGGGCCGCCTTTTGCTGCGAGCGCCAATGAGCCAGTAAAGACAAGCAAAACAAAGATAGAGAAAATTGCTGGAACAGAGGTAGTAATCTTCATATTATGTAATCCGATTTTTGTTTTTAACTCTAATTTTGCAGGTACGACATAAAACGTTATTGCTACCCTGCTCCTAGCTTCGGTAATTCCAAGCCCCAAAAACCAGCAGGTATCGTATGAGAAGCCGGAAACGGTGACTTGTATAAACTGATAATCAATTCGTTAAACACCACAAACGGCAGAAATTAGGACAGATAATTCCACTTTAGGCACTAATTACCTGCGGGTTATTTTTCGCGTTAAATATCTAAGCCAGTGCAGCAAGCGGAAGATGACAACCAGGATGATAGAGGGTACAAGCGCCTCCGACCCCACCCAAGAAGCCTAAGCGCCCTATATTAGGGGAGATAAATTCGCCTCTGACCCCAAGATAAATTCGCCTCTGACCCCAAGATAAATTCGCCTCTGACCCCAAAATGATAAATTCGCCTCTGATAAATTCGCCTCTGACCCCAAAATTCAAAATACCTAGGAGGTAAGAAAAAATGGAAAACAGAAGATAGGAGAAGGAAAGTAGAAGACTAAACAGGAACGCGCTTCGCTAAAGCACTATCGACGCAATGAGATCAGCTCTTCAAGCTGTTCATCCAATTCAATATGCTCAATGCCCGTAGCGTTTTCAGCAAATTTGTTGTGGACTTCCATAATGGCGCTTAGGTTTTCTCGCAACAACGGGGCTAAATAAGGGTCGAAATCTGTTCCGGAGCGGCTTTCAATGTAAGCCAAGGCATCATCCACCGACCACGCCTTTTTATATGGACGAGCAGATGTCAGCGCATCAAACACATCTGCGATCGTCACTATCCGAGCAACCAAGGGAATTTCCTCTCCCGTTAGACCGAGAGGGTAACCGGATCCATCCCACTTTTCGTGGTGCGACATGGCCACTGTTTTCGCCATTCGCAATAATTCACTGTGATGGTCACCAATAATATCGGCCCCAAACTGGGCATGACCGCGCATGAGCTCCATTTCTGCTGCATCCAGTTTACCGCTGCGCTTTAGAATGTCGTCCGGTATCTTGATCTTACCTATATCGTGCATGGGAGCAGCGAGCTTTAAGGTTTCGGCATCTTGCTCATTCATACCCGCAGCCAAGGCAATAATGCGGGTATATTCACTCATTCTAAGGACATGTTTACCGGTTTCATTATCGCGATATTCCGCAGCTCGGCCCAGCCTTTCGATAACAGCTAGCTGCGTATCACGTATTTCTCTGGTTCGTTCTTCAACTTGTCGCTGCAATTCGCGATTTTGGTCATACAAGGCTAAGTGTGTCTTCACTCTAGCCCTGACTACTGAGGGGTTAACGGGTTTGGTAATATAGTCCACTCCACCCACTTCGAATCCGTGTGCTTCGTCTCGTACGTCGCCTAAGGCGGTGACAAATATAACCGGAATTTCCCGCGTTAAGTAGTCCTCTTTCAAGCGCGAACATACGGCAAAGCCGTCCATAACCGGCATCATGACGTCAAGCAAAATAATGTCTGGTT
>JBFJVR010000259.1:0-4649 GCA_041624095.1 Oleiphilaceae bacterium | reverse complement strand
CCTTCAATAACTTCACGCTTTAATTCAAGCCCGACTAAAAAGAAGAAAATGGCCATCAAACCATCATTAATCCAAAGCAGCATGGGTTTTGCGATGCCGAATGTGCCCACCCTGATTTCAAGCGGTGTCGACAAAAGTTGTCGATAGTAGTCCTGAAGGGGGGTATTGGCACAGATAATCGCAAGCACGGCAGCAATAAAGAGCAGTATGCCGCCCGCAGAACTCATTTTTAGAAAGTCGTTAATAATGGAGCTAGGGCGATGGAACATTATTGGCTGTTTCCTCTCTTTTACAAACCAAGCCTTATCGTAGCATTTTAGTTTGGTTTGCAAACTAACAATCGGAAGGATTTATCCCGACAAAAGCGTGCTCTTGAAAAATACCAGTTCAACAGCATGTAGTTATAAGTACGGAATCATTTTTTAAGCTAAGGGGAAATAAGCGTGGAGCGGTCTGGTTCTTCAGATGTACAGGCGCAAACTGCCGACGAGCAACTGGGGCGTCTGGAATCTTCGCTCGAGAAAGTAGCAACGCCGTTTGTAGAATTCGTCAATAGCCAGCAATCTGGCAGTATGGTGCTTATTCTCTGCACCTTTGCCGCGCTTTTGGTTGCCAATGTGGTTCCCGGTGGCTGGTACGAACAGGCGGCAGAAACCCCGGTCGGTTTGATTCTTGGCGATGTGACGGCGATGAGTTCGCTCAAACATGTTGTGAACGACGGTTTGATGGCCATTTTCTTTTTTGTGCTCGGGCTGGAGATTAAGCGCGAGTTCATGGCAGGCCACTTAAAAGACCCGGGGGCGCGCAACCTGATTATCATGGCCTCGCTTGGCGGAATGTTTTTCCCGGCGGGGCTTTATGCTCTGGCAAATATAGGTTCCGAAACCGGCATGTCAGGTTGGGGCGTACCGATGGCAACCGATACCGCGTTTGCGATTGGTATTTTGGCCATGTTGGGCAAGAGGGCACCGAGTGCCTTGTTTGCCTTTCTTGTTGCTTACGCCATTATTGATGATATTGGTGCCATACTTATTATTGCGCTGTTTTACTCGGCGGATATTCAAGCCCAGTATCTTTGGATGACACTGGGCTTGCTAGCCTTGCTGCAGTTACTTAATTTTGCGGGCATCAGGCGCGCATGGCCTTATATGCTCCTGGGTCTGCTGGTATGGTTGGCGCTGCTCAATTCCGGTGTTCATGCAACGCTTGCCGGAATACTCGTGGCGATGACAGTTCCTGCACGTCCGCGGCATAGCTCAAGCTGGTTGGTGATGCAGATTAAACGAATGGAGCAACGCTTGAACCGTTTGAAAGTGCATCGGACGCCGGTGCTGGCGGACCAGGAGCAGCATGAGCTGTTGCATAAGATGGAGCAAACCACGCGTTTGTCGATGACGCCGCTGCAGCGTTGGGAGCACAACCTGGATGGGCCGGTATCGTTTCTGATTATGCCCGTATTTGCACTTTTGAATGCTGGTGTGATCGTTAATTTGGACGCGTTTCAGCAAATGTTTAGTAATTCTGTGGGCTACGGAATTATATTGGGTCTCGTCGTAGGGAAGCCGCTGGGTATCTTTTTAATGAGTTGGCTGGTGCTGAGTCTGGGTGCTGGTCGAATGCCAGAAGGGCTTTGCATGAAGCAGATACTTGGCTTAGGTTTGCTCGGAGGCATAGGCTTTACGATGTCTATTTTTATCAGCAACTTGGCGTTTGGCTTTAGTCCGGAGCTGATCAACACAGCTAAGCTGGCGATTTTACTGAGTTCGCTGCTAGCAGCGACAATGGCGTTTATCTTGTTGAAGAGTACGGTTAGGCGTCAGGTATAACACTGGAGGTTCGGCATGCACATGCGCAAAGAGCGGGATTCAATGGGCGAAATCGAAATTCCCGCCACGGCTCAGTATGGCGCGCAAACCCAACGCGCGGTCAATAACTTCACCTTGGCTCGGGCAGAAAAAATGCCGCGGCCGGTTCTATGGGCGCTAATTGATATCAAGGCATGTGCGGCTAAAGCCAATTGCGCGGCAGGTAAGTTGGACTCGGAACGAGAGCAGGCGATCTGCGCTGCGGTGAAACAAGTACAGCAATACAGTCCTGCGGAGTTTGCGAGGCAGTTTCCGGTGCCCATGCTGCAAACAGGTTCCGGTACAAGTTCAAATATGAATGCAAACGAAGTGCTTGCTAATCTGGCGACTAAATTAACGGGGAAGTTAAGCGTTCATCCGAACGACCACCTCAATATGGGGCAAAGTAGCAATGATGTTATTCCTGCCGCGATACAGGCGAGTTTATTGCGTCGTTTACATGGCTGTTTGTACCCAGCAATCGATTTGCTGGTAGATGAGCTGCGGGAAAAATCCGTAGCACATATGGCAAGTATTAAAAATGGCCGCACCCACCTCATGGATGCCATGCCGGTCACCTTTGGTTTTGAGCTGAAAAATTGGGCGGCGCAGCTGGCGGCGGCCAAGGCGCGTATAGTCGCTCTAGAGCCGGAGCTGGCTTGCTTGCCAATCGGAGGAACAGCGGTTGGAACCGGTGTAAATACACACCCCGGCTTTGCTGCTCAGGTGTGTAAGGGCTTATCGGCCTTAGATAACTATCATTACTCCGCGGCGAACCAGCCCGGTTTATATATGGGAGCTCAAGAACATCACCTTGCGTTGGCGGGGGCGCTGAAAAGTCTCGCCGTCGCGGTCCTAAAACTGTGCAATGATTTGCGCTGGATGAATTCGGGGCCTGTGAATGGCTTGGGCGAGATCAGCCTGCCGGTCTTGCAGCCCGGTTCTTCAATCATGCCTGCAAAAGTGAACCCGGTCATTCCAGAGGCGGTAGCCATGGCTATGGCAAAGGTGATGGGGCATGAAACAACGGTGGCTATCGCAGCTCAGTCGGGTAACTTTCAGCTTAATGTTATGCTTCCGGTGATCGCCGATGCGCTTCATGCCAGCATTGGTTTATTGGCGGATAGCTGTGAATCATTGGTCAACAAGGCTCTGCGGGGCTTAGTCTTCCAAAAAGAGCATTGCGCAGCACTGGTTGCAAAAAATGCTATGTTGGTTACGGGGTTAAATGAGCGGGTTGGGTATGGCAAGGCGGCAGAGATCGCCAAGCGAGCCCAAGATGAAGCGCGGCCCTTAATCGATGTTGCATCAGAAGAGACCTCTTTGAGCCGTTCTGAACTGGAGCGCTTGCTTGACCCGATGAAACTTGCCGCTCCTTTCGATTCACAGTCCTAGCGGCTTTTTCGGCTGTCGAAAATAGCTTAAAAAATGTTCGTTAAATTGTGTATAATGGTCGATTCATGTCAATTAAATAAGGTCAGACTTATGGTCGCCAAGTCAAAATCAAGAAGCAAAGCTCCGGTAGCCAACGAAACGTCAGCATCGATTGCTGAGCAGACGGCGGAGTTCCTCAAGGACGGGGGAGAGATCACCCACATCGATAACGG
Organism: Oleiphilaceae bacterium; assembly: GCA_041624095.1. Lineage (GTDB taxonomy): Bacteria > Pseudomonadota > Gammaproteobacteria > Pseudomonadales > Oleiphilaceae > PZPK01. Next base: position 1,198 of record JBFJVR010000259.1, on the reverse strand, counting down.
CGTTTCTGGCCAACAGAATGTTTCCGGCCCCCGCCACATTACACTAGGTAGTAGTAAGCCCAAAGCGAGCTAAGTGCTCGTTATTCGGGGCGCGGTGAAAACATAATAACTGCCATGCCGAGCAAAGTCAGGATGACACCGAATAGATCCCATCTGGTAGGTTGAATCCCCTCAACTGCCCATAGCCATATGATTGCAACGCCGACATAGATACCACCGTAAGCGGCGTAAATGCGGCCTGCGGCGGTTGGGTGTAAGCTGAGTAACCAGGCAAACACTGCTAAAAACAAGGCCCCCGGTAATAATAGCCAAGCGCTTTTCCCTTCCCGCAAATACAGGTAGGGTAGATAGCAGCCGAGAATTTCGCATAGCGCCGTGGCGGTGAACAGGGCAAAGGTTTTGAGTTCCAGCATGTTTCGCCTTCGATATGCGTAAGCAGTGTTATTGAACCATGATCTGGCTAATTGTCATCGTCGCCAATCCACTGGATTTTATACAGGTCTCGTCGTCGATCAAGATAGTTTCTAACCGAACCCTCATTCTGCAAGGTTTGGAGTTTATCCAGATCGACATCAACAATAAGTGTCATTTCGGTATTTGGTGTGGTCTCCGCCATGATTGCATCATGAGGGAAGGCAAAGTCTGAGGGCGAGAAAACCGCGGTTTGTCCGTATTGAATGTCGACACTGTCCACTTTTGGCAGGTTCCCGATCGAGCCTGCGATCGCGACGTAGCATTCGTTTTCAATTGCACGCGCTTGGGCACAGCGGCGTACTCGTAAATAGCCGTTCTTGGTGTCTGTCCAGAAAGGTACGAGAAGAATTTGCATTTCTTCTTCGCTTAACAGGCGAGACAATTCAGGAAACTCAACGTCGTAGCAGATAAGAATGCCGATGCGACCAAAGTCGGTATTGAATACCTGAAGCTGATTGCCGCCCTGCATTACCCAGTCTTTCTTTTCGTGTGGCGTGGGGTGCAACTTGTACTGGCTTTCGAGCGTGCCATCACGCTTGCACAAGTAGGCGACGTTGTATAGCTGGTCGTCTTCAATAACCGGCAAAGAGCCCGCAACGATATTGATGTTGTAGCTGACGGCGAGGTGTTGAATTGCCTCGATGATTTGTTGTGTAAAACCAGCCAGAAAACGAATCGCATCGACCGAGGTCTTATGTTCACCCAGGCCCATCAGCGGCGCATT
>JBFJVR010000258.1:0-4656 GCA_041624095.1 Oleiphilaceae bacterium | reverse complement strand
GACTCAACCAACTCAGCCTGCCCCGAGACTTTATCCTGAAGCGCCATAAACTGCTGATTACGCGAGGCCAGCTTTTCCTGCAGTTTTTCGTTACTTAACTTAAGCTGCGAAATAGTCTGCTGGAGTTCTTGAATTTCGTTTTTATAGGTGTGATTCAATAAACGCTGTTCGCGTTCGGATTGATCTGAGTCACTCTCGCGCGAAGACTCCAGTGTCTTAATGCGCAAACGCTGGTCCCTAATCAAACGCGCAATTTTCGCTCGTTTCTCGGGGGAATCATCCAGGTCAACTTCTTGCAGTTCGGGAAGATCATCTGCCGCCAACATCGGCACATCGTCTTGCACTTCAAACTTAAATCTCAAGCGATTTTCTTCTACGGCTTTTTTCACCCTGATAAAATCATTTGAGCCCGGCGTCATATCCGGGTCCCATAAATCTTCACGATGCCAATTGATAGAACACTGCCCTCGGCAAGCCAAACGAATTGGCCCTCCGCCTAAATCGGGCCCGCTGCCGCTTATTTCTGCCAAGCGCTCTACCGGGACATTCCAGCTCGCGTCAGCTTTGCCTTCTTCGTCAAAATACAGGAGAAAAAAAACCAGGGCACGTATATGGCCATCTACGCCAATCACTGCGTAAACCGCATTCGCCTCCTCGTCCTGATAATCCGGCAGAACACCGAGCCCGTCCAGCAATGCTTCAAATTCCGAAAAAAGCATATGCCGGGTCACGGCCCCGTTGCCTATGAAATAGACAGCTTCGAAAGTGCCTGCCTGCCGATTTGCCATAATTTCCCCTAAAGTCGATTTGAGATAATTTCCTTTAGTTTAGTTGATAGTCGAAGATGCACACGCTTTTACCTGCACGAATGTCGGACTCGATTCACATATTTGGCACTCACTCAAACCATTCACCCACTACCACAAAGCCAAGAGCAAAAAAAGGGCTCGGCAAAAACCGAACCCTCTTAAGTAGCCCCTAAACGCCCTAAAAACTGGCTGCCAGGCGGGCTCCCTGATTAATCGCGCGTTTGGCATCCAGTTCGGCAGCCACATCGGCACCACCGATAAGGTGAACACTTTCACCCGCTTCTGTCAGTTTGGCCTGCAGCTCCCGTAAGGGGTCCTGACCGGCGCAAATAATGACGGTATCAACCTCTAGCGTTTTAGGCTGATCAGCTACCAGCAGGTGGAAGCCTGCTTCGTCTATGCGCTCATAACTACAGCCATTGATCATTTTAACGTTGCGGTTTTTAAGTGAAGTTCTATGTATCCACCCCGTCGTTTTACCAAGGTTTTTGCCTACCTTCGACTTTTTGCGTTGCAGCAAATACACCTCACGCTCCACCTCGGGCAATTCGGCTGCGACACCTTTAACACCGCCTTGATGCGCCATTGACACGTCTACACCCCACTCTTTCATGAACAGGTCTACATCAAGACTGGGAGACCTTCCTTTGTGGGTAATATACTCGGCGACGTCAAAGCCTATCCCTCCCGCTCCAACGATGGCCACACGTTTACCAACCGGTTTGCGACCTAGGAGTGCGTCGAGATAGCTAATCACATGCTCACTCTCAACACCCGGAATATCAGGCGTTCGCGGGGCAATCCCTGTGGCCATGATAATTTCGTCGAAGCCCTTACCGACCAAATCTTCGGCGGCGACTCGCGTATTCAGCTGCAGTTTGACGCCATGCTTTTTGATCATTTCACCGAAGTAACGCAACGTTTCGTAAAACTCTTCCTTACCCGGTATCAGTTTCGCGATATTAAATTGCCCGCCAATTTCACTACCGGAATCGAACAAGGTCACCTCATGCCCGCGCTCTGCGGCAATGGTAGAGCATGCAAGGCCAGCCGGGCCCGCGCCAATCACCGCTATTTTTTTAGGCTTCGCGGCTTTCAGGTAAACCAGCTCAGTCTCATGACAAGCACGCGGATTCACCAAGCACGACGTTAACTTCATCTGGAAGGTGTGATCCAAACAGGCCTGATTACATCCTATACAGGTATTAATCTCATTTGCCTTACCCGCTTCAGCTTTGGCGACAAAGTCCGCATCAGCGAGGAAAGGGCGCGCCATCGAAATCATATCTGCGTCACCCTCGGCCAGCACCTTCTCGGCGACGTCAGGCATATTAATCCGGTTAGTCGTCACTAGCGGAATAGACACCTCGCCTTTCAGCTTGGCGGTCACCTTAGTAAAGGCAGCTCGAGGAACCATCGTCGCGATCGTAGGCACACGAGCTTCGTGCCAGCCAATTCCCGTATTGATGATTGTTGCTCCTGCCTTTTCGATCTCTTTGGCCAGCATCACGACTTCTTCCCAGGTACTGCCATCGTCAATCAAATCGAGCATCGACAAGCGATAGATGATAATAAAGTTCGCCCCGACTTTTTCTCGAATACGCTTAACTATCTCAATAGGCAATCGAATTCGGTTCTCATAAGATCCGCCCCAGCGATCAGTTCGCTTATTTACATGCGAAACAATGAACTGGTTGATAAAGTAACCTTCCGAACCCATTACTTCGACACCATCGTAACCCGCGCGCTGGGCCATGGCTGCGCAATTTACGAAAGCCTCAATCTGCTCTTCGACTTCTGCATCACTTAGTTCGTGAGGCACAAACGGGTTGATGGGTGCTTGAACAGCAGAGGGAGCAACTAATTTAGGATGATACGCATAACGCCCCGCATGCAGAATCTGCATACAAATTTTACTACCTGCGTCGTGCACGGCTTTGGTTACAATTTTATGCTCGTCAGACTCTTCCTCAGTACTCATTTTACCTGCACCCGGGCCAACTGCGCCCTCGAGATTTGGTGCAATTCCGCCCGTCACTATAATGCCAACCCCGCCTTTGGCACGCTCAGCATAAAACGCCGCCATTTTTTCGAAACCGTTGGGCGACTCCTCAAGACCTGTATGCATAGACCCCATCAATACGCGGTTCTTCAGGGTCGTAAACCCCAAATCCAGCGGGGCTAATAAGTTTGGATACTGTTGCAAACCTGCTTGTTGACTCATCGGGCTCTCCACAATTGAATATAATTAGTCGTTATCGTTTTTGATGGCTTTAAATTATAGATCAAAGAAATTTGCAACAATGACTCAAATTTACATATTTGTACCTTTAGCGTACATTTAGCGAATTATGATCAGAAATACATCCACCAACGACAAAAAGCTCACGCTAGGCGATATATCCGTCAACTTCGCAAACATTTTGTTTCGCAGTATGCGACAGTTAAAAACGGACCCTCAGCCGCTAATAGAACGATTTAATTTACCCGACACCTTCCTTAACACACCCGGTGCGCGCATCAGCATTCCCAAATTTATGCGCCTTGGCTACGCCGCAATTCAGGCAACCCGGACACCGCACTTTGGTCTTATCATGGGCAGCAATACGACTGTAAGTGACATCGGGCTGGGTGGCTTTGCGTCCATGAGCGCTCCAACCCTCGGAGAAGCGCTGCAAACACTTATCCGCTTTGAATCACTAAACAGCCAGAATAGCCGCGGCCACTCGCGCTTTAAGCTTGAGGAACAGCGACTTGTCTGCCAGTTTTACTCAATCAGCCCCTACAACCAGTACAACTACTTTGTCGTCGACTGCATGCTAAGCTCCTGGTATCAAATAATGAGCTGGATGAATAATTCGCCCAAGCAGCTACACCACATCGAGGTAGAGTACGGCAATACGCGGTACCAGAAAGAGTATGAACAACGCTTCGGATGCCCCGTTTACTTTAACGCTCCGCGTAACGCACTGATTCTGAACCGGGGTGTTGCTGCACGCCCCTCGCTATATGCAAACACACCTAACTACTTGGCGTTGTGCGCCTTGTGTAACCAAGCAATGGCGGAGCGTAATCGGGGGAAAAACATAGCAGACCGCGTGGTTGAGCTCATTAGCTCCGAGCTAAATGGACAAAGCCCAAATATCGACCTGATCGCCGAAAAAATGGGTATGGCAGCGTGGACGCTGCGGAGAAAGCTGGCAAACGAGAAGCAGAGCTTTAATCACTTGCTTGACCAGACACGAAAAGCACTTGCACTCACCTATGTTCGCGATACCCAGCACAATTTCACCGAGATAGCATTTCTTTTGGGCTTTTCATCGCCCGCTGCTTTTCAAAGGGCTTTTAAGAGATGGACACAAAGTAGCCCAGGACAATTTCGCAATATGGACTCAGGACAAACAGTTGAGTCAAAGGGTAGATAAACCGCCCCTAACAAACAGAAAGGGTTTTGCTCTACCACTCCTCGGCATCTTCGGCTTCAACATCATCTTCGAATTCGTCTATATCCCATTCCAAAAGCTCTTCCAAATAATCACTCATAAATGCTCTCCTGTTTTAAAGTCCTTTAAGACTACAAGCAGAATATGACAATGCGGTGACAGGTATGACGGTAGACGGTAGACGAGGATAAACAAGAAAATTCAGAAAACCTGGAGATGAAGTTTAAAGTGGCGGACCGGACGAGACTCGAACTCGCGACCCCCGGCGTGACAGTTTGGAGGTCTACCCCGTTCATGGGGAAAAACGTCTATACATTAGGCTTGTATAAGCCCGTATAGAGGTGCAAAAGTGCACAGGTAAAAAGTGCACAGCGACCTCTTTGGAAAACGCCGGAGGTCGCGAG
>JBFJVR010000257.1:0-4659 GCA_041624095.1 Oleiphilaceae bacterium | reverse complement strand
CCTTCGGGATTGATTTCGGTGTTGTTTGCGCTCGCCCCGGTAATGTCGAATGTGTTCGCCATTAAAATTCTGGCGCGCAACGACTTTTCGCTGGCGCGGTGGATGGCATTTTTGGTGTCTTTTTCGGGGCTTGCAGTTATCTGCTTCGATGATCTGGTGATTGCCGATGATGGTTGGATAGGCGTGCTATTGCTGCTCACGGCAGTGGTGCTTTATAGCTTGAGCGGCGTGTTGCTGCAACGTGAACAGTATCAAGGGCACCCCTTGAGTACGACTGTCGGAAGCTTGATCATGTCGATGCCTTTATTTCTACTGACCTGGTACGCAGTGGACGGAAAAATTCCTGAACTCGACTGGCATAGTAAATCGCCATGGGCGGTACTCTATTTGTCTGTTTTTGGGTCTTTGTTCGGCTTTGCGGCATACTTTTATCTGGTTAAAGTACGCGGCGCGACCGCGGTCGCGATGGTAACCTTGGTTACGCCGGTTATGGCGCTCTTTTTGGGCTGTGTTTTTAACGATGAGCCGCTAAGCTTGCAGATAATTGCAGGAACCGTGTTGGTGTTAACCGGCTTGCTGTTCTATTACCAGGACGCAGGAGCCGGTTTAATTCAGCGCAAAACAAGGCTTAGTTAAAAGTGAAGGATACGTCTACGCGCGCGCGAAATTCGAGGTTTTTTTGCTGGTACGTTGGCTCGCCAGAAACGTCGGACATTTCGCTCTTCATCGCCATCATACGCATAGGTGGGTGACGCTGAGGGCTTTCGGGGTGGTGTGTTACCTGGTTTATCTTGCCTAGCGTTACGCCGTAGCCGTCAGCAATTTGTTGTGCGCTTTGATAACTCGCTTGTATTGCTTTAGCGAGTGCCTCCTGTTTTAGCAGGCTGTCATCGCTAAGGCCAAAGCTCAGCTGATCGAGTCTTGCAATGTCGTGTTGAGTCAGGGTCTGTAGCAGCTCGTCAAGCTCTGCCAGCTGGGTCAGGGTAAAGCTGACATTGCGAGTGACCTGATAGCCGCGGAAATGCTGCTGCCCCTTATTGTAATCGTACTGTGGGTGCACGCTGGTATGGCTTGAGTCGAGAGTGCTGTCTTTCAGCGTGAACTTTTTCAGTGCCTTGAGTAGTCCTTTTACGTGTTGATCGACTTCAGCGCGAGCGACATCAGACTTAAAGTTAAGTGCACTGAAACTAAGCTTCAGTTGAGCTTCATCTGGGGGAGCTGTAGCAAGGCCTTCAGCGGAAACCTGAATCGTAGGTGTCGTAGTCTCAGCCATCAGTGACTGACTTGAAAACATGGCAACCAAGGCGAAACCAAGACTTAGGAAAAGTTGTTGTAGCAAAAGGCGATTTGATATTCGCATGGGTACTCCTTTGTTTGGGCGGTAAGCACAATTGGATTTCGTGTAACAATATTGTTTACTGCGCTTTCAGGGTATGATTTTTAGCAGGCGAGCACGGGTTCAGGCAAGTGCCTATGCCTCACCTTTCCATTTGTTAATAGGAGTAGCATGTTTCTATGCCGAGCTATCGACTAGGTATTCTTGATTGCGACGAGCTTTCGGAAGCGGTTCGCGACGACTATGTTTGTTATGGCACGATGTTTCGTGATTTGTTGGCACCGTGGTCTGGTGGCATCAATTTTGTGCGCTACAGTATAGTGGATCATGAGTTTCCGTCTTCGGCCGGAGATTGCGATGCATATTTAATTACCGGCAGTAAAACCGGAGTGTACGACGATGTACCCTGGTTGCCACGGTTACGGGAATTCATCAATAGTGCCTATGACTTGGGCGAACGCTTGATAGGAATCTGTTTTGGCCACCAGTTAATCGCTGATACGCTTGGCGGCAAGGCTGAGAAATCTAGCAAGGGTTGGGGTATTGGTAACTATACGGTATCCAAGAATACGACCGATACTTTTCTGACTAGCATGCCCGAAAACCTGCGCTTACTTTACAGTCATCAGGATCAGGTGACCAAGTTGCCAACAGGAGCGGTAGACCTTTATGGCAATGAGTTTTGTCCTCACGCTGCGTATATTCTGCCGGGCAAGGTGCTGGCTTTTCAGGGGCATCCCGAATTCACTCGAGATTATTGTCGTCGGCTCATGATGACGCGCCGTGACCGCTATCCACCCGAATGCTATGACAGGGCGATGGCGTCTCTGGACGATCCTCTTGATGACCAGTTAGTCGCGTGTTTGATCATCGATTTTATTAAAGGGGCAAAGCAGACATGAAGTATTCAGCCTTCGGAGAGAAGTTTGCCAATCAGTCAGGCATAACGCTGCTGATGGACGACTTGGGACACGCCCTCAATTCTGATACCGATATGATCATGATGGGTGGCGGCAACCCGGCGCACATTCCTGAAGTACAGCAATACTTTAAACAGCGCTTAGCAGAGATTCTGTCTTCAGAACGTGAGTTTCAGCGTCTCATCGGTATTTACGACCCCCCGCAGGGAGAAGTCGATTTCATTGATGCCGTGTGTGATTTGTTAAACCGGGAGTACGCTTGGTCCTTAACCCGCGAGAACATTGGGCTGACCAATGGGAGTCAGGCGGCGTTTTTTATGCTCTTCAATATGTTTGCCGGAGCCTACAGCGATGGCAGTCAAAAACGAATTCAGCTGCCTTTGGCACCAGAATATATTGGTTATTCGGATGCGGGCTTAAGCAAGGACTTCTTCACCGCCAACCGTCCTCTGATAGAAGAGATTGATAGTCATACCTTTAAATATCACATTGATTTTGAAGGTCTCGATATCGGTGCTGAGACCGGTGCTATTTGTATATCCCGCCCAACGAACCCGAGCGGAAATGTCTTAACGGATGAAGAGGTAGCTAGGCTCGATGCGCTGGCAAAGCAGCACGAGGTACCGCTGATCATCGACGCTGCTTATGGAACGCCTTTTCCCAAATTAATATTTACCGAAGCGACACCCGTTTGGAATGACAACACGATTTTGTGTCTTAGTTTGTCAAAGTTTGGCTTGCCAGCAGCTCGCACAGGGATTGTTGTCGCCCGCCCTGAGGTTATTAAAGGCCTCGCGGGTGTTAATGCCATTATGAATCTTGCGACGGGCAGTTTCGGTAGCATGCTGGCGAGCGATCTGGTGCGTAGCGGTAAGATTATGTCGCTCAGTGAAGAGTGCGTGCGGCCGTATTATCTGGGTAAAGCGAAGAGAGCCGAAGCCTTGCTGCGAGATAATTTGGCCGGTCTGCCTTATGCTTTGCACAAGATTGAAGGTGCGATGTTCTTGTGGTTGTGGCTAAAAGGCTGCCCGTTGAATAGTCAGCAGCTCTACGAGAACCTGAAAGCGAAGGGCGTGCTGGTCGTGCCAGGGCACCATTTCTTTCCCGGTTTAGATAAGCCCGAAGACTTGGCGTGGCCGCATCGGCATGAGTGTCTGCGTATTACTTACTCCCAGGATGATAATCAAGTGGCGAGAGGTTTGGCGATTATTGCCGCCGAAATCCGGGAGGCTTATCAGAATGGCTAGAAAAGAACGCTAAGCATTTATACAAGCGGCTAATTGTTTAGCCGCTTGTTCGTAATAAGTGTTGCTTGCTAATTACAGCTCTGGCTAACACGCTGCCTGATTCTGTTCAGCAGTGCCTCGTCGTTTTCGTATTTGGTAATCAGCTCGTCGAAGGCATCGAAGTTGTCATCGTTAAGCCCGAATTTTTCTTCCAGTGAGATTAGCTGGCCTTCTCGCTTATCCAGATCGTCGTGAAATTTGATGTTAATGCACTGATAACTGACGCTGTAGTCTTCAAATTGGGCTTTGGACATAAGCGGGGAAGCAAAAGCACTTGTGCCTGAGAGTAACAAAATGCAGCTTAGGGTGCGGAATAACAAGGTCATACACATTTCTCTGGTTAAAAAATAGGCGTAATTTAACAGCAGCGGCCGATATTTCAAGATTTAAAATGTTGCAATTTGTACTGTCGCGGAGAGGAGCCGTACCAGTTTCGGAACGCTCGGGTGAATGCGCTTTGTTCTGCATAGCCCAATAGCAGGGCAACTTCGGCTAGCGTAAGTTTGTCGTCTGATAAATAGCGTAAGGCCATTGAGCGGCGGATGTCCTGAAGTATGTCTCTATAAAGGCGATTCTTGCCACGTAGTCTGCGGTGCAGTGTACGCAGGGAAATCCCCAGTTGCGCAGCGACGCTGCTGGCTTCAGGACGCCCCTCGTGTAAACAGCGAATGATGGCGTCTCTCAGCTCTGCCAGAAACAGGTCGTCATCGGGGATATCTTTGAGTAATTGTTGAGCCTGCTGGCCAAGTAGTGCATGCAGATTCTGGTCAACATGCGGTATGGGCATGGCTAGGTCGCTCAAGCGAAAGCGTATCGCCAGTTTGTCGTTATTGGTGCTCACAGGGCAGTCAAAGTAAGCCTCATATTTCGCGAGATCTTGTGGTTTGATGTCTTGAGTAAATGCAATGTATACCGGGGAAAAGCTCTCTGGTGAGACTATTTCTCGAGTGACACTGATCATCGCAGCCAGCAAAAGCTCATCCGATAACTGGCTCGAGTAGCCGAACTCGGGGCTCCATATTAAGTTCAGGAATTGTTGATCGTTTATCTCGGTAGTGACGGTGCTGCCAGCATAAAGCAGTCGTTCGAAGCGCTTGAAGCAAGCAAGGGCTTCCAT
>JBFJVR010000256.1:0-4681 GCA_041624095.1 Oleiphilaceae bacterium | reverse complement strand
GATCTGGCACTCGACTACGTCAAACCCATCGCAAAAAAAATACCCGAGCAGGGTTTTGCGCTGGTTTTGGTTGAGCCTTTATTGCAGCCTGTGTATCAGCAGGATATTGCCGAGGCTTTGGGCAAGGGGTTTCGTGCGCCGATTCTGGACATCATCGATTCCTCAGATATCAGTGCGCGAGCACTAGCGGACGAGCGCGGAGCTGCTGCCCGAATGGCAGAGGCCCTGCGCTATACGCAAATTAAGCTTATTACAAAGCCGGGTGATCGCACTCAACAGACGCTGGTGAGACGGATCCGGTCATGGTTACAAAAGCACGCCCCCGGCATGTCAGCGACGAGGCTGGGCCGCTAGGCCTTAGCCTTCTGTACTTTTTAGCGCCAGCAAGGTGGCCATGCGCCGCTCCATTTCATCGCTCAGATAGCCTGCGGCCTTAAGTTGTTCCATCATGGGTAGAGTTTTCCCCCGCGTGAAATAACACGAGAAAGCATGCTTGCGAATATAGACATCCAGTACGCTGCAGAGTATCCAGGTTTGCTCAGGGCCTTTTGGTTGAATCTGGTCGAAGGACTCAGAAGCAGGGAAAAATAGCTCCGCCAGTTCAAATGCGTGCTTTTGCTGCATGTAGCGTTGAATAATATATTCGCAAATCTTGATTCCGATCGAACGCTCCCCAAACTCAAAACAGATTCGTGCGTAGGTGCTTAAGCGTTCAATGCGATTTTCGCCTTGCTTGAGTACCTGCTTTACTATCTCGAAGGCAAAAAGAAGGTGCTGGTAACGTGCTTCATTACTTAGGGCTTTATTTTTCGAGCATGCTAGTGCCGTTAGTGCTTGTGTATATTGCTCATTGTCACTTGGGTGCAGTGCTAGCTTGCTTGTTGAAGGAATCAGGTTCTTGATTTCAGGGGTATCGACCGCTTGTTGTGGCGTCGTCGACATCACAATAACCCCTCTTTCCGAGAGTTCTTGTGCGGTTTCGGCCTTGCAACAAAACAGGTTCAATAAAAAACCGTCAAGCTGTGCATTTGTATCTAGGGGAACTAATACATTGAGCCCGGGAACGAGTCGGTAGGTGTCGTACCCCAGTGATTTAAACTGTTGGATAAGCGGGGTGTTAACCTGGTTCAGGTGCTTCAGTTCGAACATGATCAGTGGCGAGCATTGCGACAGGGTTTGTTTACCTGCATCGAGAATACGCGACTCTTCGCCTTCGGCATCGAGTTTGATGAAGTCCAGTGTTTGCCATGCATGCTCTTTCAGGCAATCATCCAGAGTAGTCAGCTCGATGGTTATTTTCTCTCCTGCTTGCCCAGCGCTTTCGGTTAGTGAGTTTAGCTCAGCGTTCGGAGAGGCAAAAAAACTGGCTTCACCGTTGTGGTCCGAAAGACCGGTCTGTAAGACCTGAGTTTTATCATCGTAGTGATTTTTCTTGAGGGTTTTTCGCAGCGCATCTGCGGTATTTGGCGTGGGCTCAAAGCACCAAAGTTTACCTTTCTCTCCGAGTTGGCTGGCAATTGCTGTGGTATAGAGGCCATAGTTTGCGCCGATATCCAAGGCCTGCATGTCGCTTTGGATAAATTCACGCACAAAATGGATTTCGTCTTCGAACCAATCGCCCTGCTCTTTAAGCACAAAGTTGGACATCAGTCTGATGTCAGCAGGAGCACAGATTTGAGTGCCATCGTTTAAGGTGATAAATGCGGTTTCAATTTTCATGACGCTGTTCGCTCGGCCTTGGTTTTTATAAGTAACCCTGAAGAATAGTAGAAAGCGGGAGGGGGTTAAAGGTGGGATCTGCTGAACGTGAACTAGTTGAATAATTTTCGTGAATATTATTTGTCTGGTTCAAGGTTAGGGTGCTTAGTAATGTGTATTTTCAGGTTTCTGAGCTCGTTTGCGTGTCACTCTTTTTGTTATCGTCAGATTCTGCTGGTGTGTTTTGCCCCAGCGTTTCGAGCAGCTCCTGATACTTCTGCGAGGGCTTTTTGGTAATAATTTCGAGGCGCTTAATTTTTTCATCAAACTCCTCAAGTACCTTGCTGCGCTCTTGTTTCAGCTCTTCGATATCGGCTTCTGCGTTAGTTATGTCTTTATGCAGCGCCTTGATGTTTGAAAAAATATTGTCCGCCACGGGGATGCCTTTGCGCTGCAAGGCAGCGGCACGGCTTTCCTGATCCAGAATCTGTTTTTTCGTAGCTTCTATTTTTCCGCGTTTTACCTGAATTACGCCTGCGATGTCCTGGATTCTTCGGCTCAATACGCGTACAGCGTCGTCTGGGTGGCTGTAGAGCTGCAATAGTTCTTCATCACGTTTTTTTTGCTCGGCCAACTCGGCGGCGATACGTGCTTGGCGTTCTAGTTCGGCATCACGGGCTTTTATTTCTTCAGGGGTGAGTGCCGGGGCGATGCGCTGAATCAATCGACCTTTTTCGTTGAGGATGTCATAGCCCTGACCAACATACTTGGGTGGAATGGTGCTGTTCAGCACGGTGTTGCCTGTGTCGTCTACATATCGATAAAGTTGTGCCGCCCAAGCGCTGCTGCCACATAGGGTTAGCACGATACCAAACAGGCTCGATAAGAAAAAAATAGCACGTTGTTGCGACAAGTTGTTACTCATTCCGGTGAATTGATAGATGACTTAGCGCTAGCCAGTGTTTAGGACGGCACATATTAAAAGACGCTATTCTATTTCTTTTTAGCATAGTCGCAAATGCGATACTATGCGCAATCCGTAATTTTAATACTTCGGTAGGAATTTAACTTGGAATTTTTAGTGGAGCAGCTAGTGCTGTTTCTGGTTTCTCTGCTGGCCAATGGTTTAAGTGCCTTGGCGGGTGGCGGAGCGGGTTTGTTGCAGTTTCCTGCCTTATTGTTCCTTGGGCTTGCGTTTAGCACGGCTTTAGCAACACATAAAGTTGCCAGTGTTGCATTGGGTGTAGGTGCGACGTTCAGGCATATGCGAGAACGAAGCCTGTCGTGGCCGTTTGCGGGTTTTATCCTGCTTGCAGGTTTGCCGGGTGTCATTCTAGGTGCTCTTTATATTCTGAAAGTGCCGGACGCGCTTGCACGGCAATGTTTGGGTGTTCTAACGATTGCGCTGGGGGTGTATTCCTGGCTCTCTCCTGAGTTAGGCATGTTAAGTAAGGCGCGCGTACGCGACAAGCGACACTGGCTTATTGGGGGGGCGGGGCTGTTTCTAATTGGCTTTCTGAATGGGTCGATTACTTCGGGAACGGGCCTTTTTGTTACCCTTTGGCTAGTGCTGTGGTTTGGTCTCGACTACCAGCGAGCAGTTGCCTATACCCTGATATTGGTCGGCATGATATGGAATGGTGTGGGGGCTGTAACGCTGGCCACGCAGGCAGAGGTGAAGTGGGACTGGGTGCCGGCCTTGCTCGCAGGCGCGCTATTGGGAGGCTATCTAGGTGCGCATCTTTCTATTGCGAAGGGGAGTCGTCTGGTAAAGCGTTGTTTTGAGGTGGTGACCGTGTTGGTTGGCACCACCTTGTTATTAGGCTAAGCGGCTGAGAATAAAACTAGACGCCATAGCGTTCGCGATAGCTTGCAACCGCTTCAGCATGCTGCGCTAAACTTGCATCATTGCGGATGTAGTCTAATACTTGAGTAAGGTTGACGATGCTTGTAACCGGAATCTTGTATTCCTGTTCTACTTCCTGAATGGCTGAAAGCGCGCCCTGCCCTTTTTCCTGACGATCCAGGGCGATCAATACTCCGGCCGGCTTAGCCCCAGCAGCTTCGATGATCTGAATGACTTCGCGAATAGCGGTTCCCGCGGTAATGACATCATCAATAATCATAATTTTACCGTTCAGGGGGGCGCCGACAATGCTGCCGCCTTCGCCGTGGCTCTTCGCTTCTTTACGATTGAAAGCGAAAAGCGTGTTTTGTTGATGCTGGGTAGATAAAGAAACGGCAGTTGCCGCACCGAGTGGAATGCCTTTATAGGCGGGGCCGAATAAAACGTCGTACTGAATGCCCGAGTCCACGAGTGCCTGTGCGTAGAATTGACCTAGTTGTGCCAGCGAAAAGCCGTCGTCGAACAGGCCTGCATTAAAAAAATAGGGGCTGACGCGACCTGATTTCAGGGTGAATTGTCCGAATTTGAGTACGTTTTTTTGCAGGGCAAATTGAATAAAATCCCGCTGATAGGGTTTTAAAGTGGTGTTTCCTAGCATTGAGTGTGCCTAATTTGAAGATGTTACAGAGTTTTTCTTTTCAAAAAGTGTGAAATAAGTATCATACCACGCAAATAAATTGAGGTGCAGTTATGCGTGTAGTATCAATTAGTGTAAATGGACTAAAACGGGCTGCAGAAAGCGGCTTTTTCGACTGGATGCGAGAAATCGATGCCGATGTTGTTTGCGTTCAGGACCTGCAGGGGAAAATATATGAATTTGACGATGAAATCTATCATCCCGAGGGGTATCAGGCTTATTTTATCGATGCAGAAGATCCTGCCGATGGCGGGGTAGGCATTTATACCCGTCACTTCCCCAAAGCGATTATGTATGGGTTTGCTTATGAGCCGGCCGACCGGCAGGGGCGTTTTATTCAGGCCGATTTTGAGAATGTCAGTGTGGCTTCCATGCTTGTGCCAAGTGCCTTGGGTCAGGCAGATAAGCAAGAACAGAAAAATCAGTTTCTCGATGCCTTC
>JBFJVR010000255.1:0-4698 GCA_041624095.1 Oleiphilaceae bacterium | reverse complement strand
GGTTCACGTGATGCGATGGATATGTTTGTTGCATTCAGGGGGCGAAAGCCCGACGTTGCTCCTCTGTTGGCACAGTGTGGTATCAAGGAGGTCTAGATGCAAAAGCGTTTTATAGCGGGGGCTGTTTGCCCTCGCTGCGGTGAAATGGATCGATTGGTGACCTATGAGTCAGATAATGCTGTGTTTAAAGAGTGTGTTAGTTGTGGTTTTAGTGAAAAACAATTGGCGCAAGTGGTACCCAAAGAGTTGGGCACTCGGGTAAACAAAAACGAAGCATCGGTGACTGAAGATCGTGGTGAAGTGATAAAAATAATGCAGCCGCCCAGCAAGTAGCTCCTGATTGGTTGAAATATAACCAAAAATAAGATT
This sequence comes from Oleiphilaceae bacterium, assembly GCA_041624095.1. GTDB lineage: Bacteria > Pseudomonadota > Gammaproteobacteria > Pseudomonadales > Oleiphilaceae > PZPK01. The sequence goes on along the minus strand of JBFJVR010000255.1, from coordinate 4,329 downwards.
AAAAATAATTAATATATGCCACAAGCATGGCATCGCCCATTGCTTACTGAAAAACCTCCCGTCTATACTTATTTGCTAATAAAAGACCAATGTATCTGTTACTAGAGCTTCTAAGAATAAAAGCACCATCGTAGTAATCAGTAAAAAATTAGAAGACTCTGTCAGGAACAAAAATAATAATCTGTGGAGACCCCGTATGCGAACACGCTTAGCTCGTTGGACGCCGTATTTATGCTTGCCTGCTGTTTTTTCGGCAGACCTCCGTGCTGAATATGGTTTGAATATGACCACTGGAGTAACCGATATTAGTCAGTCGGTTTATGATCTCCATATGACCATTTTCTGGATCTGTGTCTGGATCGGCGTGGTTGTTTTTGGGGTGATGTTCTATTCGATATTTAAACACCGTAAAAGCAAAGGGGCTGTCGCCTCACAATTTCACGAAAGTACCGCAGTAGAAATTGTTTGGACAATTGTTCCTGTCATCATCCTGGTCGCCATGGCCTGGCCGGCGACAACAACTCTGATCGAAATGTACGACACTTCGGATTCCGACGTTGATATCAAGGTAACTGGTTATCAATGGAAGTGGCGCTACGAATACATTGGTGAAAATGTAGACTTTTTCAGTAATCTGTCGACGCCAAAAGAAGAGATTTATAACGCTAAAGACAAGAACGAAAATTATCTTCTGGAAGTGGATAATGAGCTGGTCGTTCCGATCAATAAGAAAATTCGTTTCCTCATCACCGCGAACGATGTTATCCACTCTTGGTGGGTACCTGAATTTGCTGTCAAGAAGGATGCGATTCCAGGCTTTATCAATGAATCCTGGACGCGCATCAATGAACCCGGTATTTATCGCGGCCAGTGTACAGAGCTGTGCGGCAAAGACCATGGCTTTATGCCCGTGGTGGTCAGAGCGGTTGAGCAGGACGAGTACGACGCTTGGCTGCTAGAGCGTCAAGAAGAAGCCAAAGCCGCAGCAGAACTGGCAAAGCTAACCTTTACGCTTGAAGAGCAAATGGCACGTGGTGAACAGGTTTACAACACCAATTGTGCTGCATGTCACCAGGCAAATGGTGCAGGTATCCCTCCCGCCTTCCCTGCACTTAAGGGTAGCGCGATTGCAGTCGGTCCGGTTGATAAGCATATCGATATTGTAGTTAACGGTGTTCCAGGCTCTGCGATGCAAGCCTACGGCTCTCAGTTAAGCGACGTTGATATGGCAGCAGTAGTTACCTATGAGCGAAATGCTTGGGGTAATGATACTGGTGATAACGTATCGGCCAAAGACATCGTCGAATTTAAGAATAAATAGGAGGGCTTATGAGCACTGTCGTTGATACTAATAATAATTCCCATGCTGATGATACACATGAGCATCATGGCCCTGCAAAAGGCATAGCGCGCTGGCTGTTTACCACGAACCACAAAGACATCGGTTCGATGTACCTGTGGTTCAGCTTTGCGATGTTTTTGATTGGTGGCTGTATGGCCTTGACCATCCGGGCGGAGTTATTCCAGCCTGGCTTGCAATTAATTGAGCCTGAATTCTTTAACCAAATGACGACCATGCATGGTCTGATTATGGTATTTGGGGCGGTTATGCCGGCCTTTGTAGGCTTGGCAAACTGGCTGATTCCCATGATGGTTGGCGCACCAGATATGGCGCTACCCAGAATGAACAACTGGAGTTTCTGGATTCTGCCTTTCGCCTTTGGCCTTCTGTTGAGCACCTTGTTTATGGATGGAGGGGCGCCAAACTTTGGTTGGACCTTCTATGCGCCGCTATCGACCACCTACGCACCAGATACAGTGACTTACTTTATTTTTGGTGTGCATATGATGGGTGTGTCTTCGATCATGGGTGCGATAAATGTTATCGCAACCATTTTAAACATGCGGGCACCGGGTATGACCTTGATGAAAATGCCCTTGTTCGTGTGGACCTGGTTGATCACGGCGTTTTTGTTAATAGCGGTAATGCCGGTGTTGGCTGGCGTAGTAACCATGATGTTGATGGATGTGCACTTTGGTACCAGCTTCTTTAATGCTGCTGGTGGCGGTGATCCGGTTTTATTCCAGCATATTTTCTGGTTCTTCGGTCACCCTGAAGTATACATAATGATTCTGCCGGCCTTTGGTGTGGTTTCGCAGATTATCCCTACCTTTAGCCGCAAGCCGCTATTTGGTTATCACTCAATGGTATACGCAGTGGCTTCGATTGCTATTCTGTCGTTTATTGTTTGGGCTCACCATATGTTTACCGTTGGTATGCCTCTCGTTGGCGAGCTGTTTTTCATGTATGCCACGATGCTGATTGCGGTACCGACCGGGGTAAAAGTCTTTAACTGGATTACGACCATGTTCAGAGGCTCCTTGACCTTCGAGACGCCTATGCTGTTTTCTGTGGCCTTCGTAATTTTGTTTACCATCGGGGGCTTTTCGGGTTTGATGCTGGCCATTGCACCTTCTGATTTCCAATATCACGATACCTACTTTGTAGTCGCGCACTTTCACTATGTTCTGGTGCCCGGCGCTATCTTTGGTATTTTTGCTGCGGTTTATTACTGGCTACCAAAGTGGTGCGGGAATATGTACAACGAGGCTTTAGGGAAGTGGCACTTCTGGCTGTCATTTGTCGGCATGAACCTCGCGTTCTTCCCTATGCACTTTTTGGGTTTGGCTGGTATGCCTCGACGTATTCCGGATTACGCCTTGCAGTTTGCCGATTTTAACAGCATATCGTCGGTAGGCGCGTTTATATTCGGAGCGACTCAGCTGCTATTCCTATACTTGGTTATCAAGTGTATTCGTAGCGGTGAGCCAGCAACAGATCAAGTGTGGGAAGGTGCCGAAGGTCTGGAGTGGACAATTCCTTCTCCTGCGCCTTATCACACCTTTACGACTCCACCTGAAGTTAAATAGGGCAGAGCCATGAGCGCCAGAGAAAACCCGCATCGCAAGACCATCATTAAGTCATTGGCGGCCGTCGTGGCGATGTTCGCTTTCGGGTTTGCTCTGGTGCCGCTCTATGATGTGTTTTGTGAGCTTACCGGTATTAATGGCAAAACCAGTGGTCGCTATGAGCTGGGTGACACGCAGCTAGAGGTCGACGAAACGCGTGAGGTTCGCGTGCAGTTCGTAACCCAGAATAATGAAAATATGCCCTGGGAGTTTCGGCCCACGGTAGCGGAAATAAAAGTACACCCTGGTGAGTTAGTGCAGGTGGATTTCTTTGCCCGAAACCCCACCACTAAAGCTATGGTAGCGCAGGCGGTGCCAAGCCTGTCGCCATCTCAAGGTATTGATTATTTCCATAAAACCGAATGTTTTTGTTTTACGCAGCAGCGACTTGAGGCGAAAGAAGAGGTATTAATGCCGCTGATTTTCGTCGTAGATAAAGCCTTGCCTGCTGACCTCAAAGTACTGACCTTGTCGTATACTTTATTCGATCAGGTCGCTGCGGTCGCGCAGCAGGAAGAAGAAAGCCTAACACTAGTAGCACGTTAAGAATAAAAAATAATAGGGTGCCCAGCGTTGCTGGGTACCATCAAAAATATAGGAGTCTAGTATGAGTGCAGAATCAAGTTATTACGTTCCCGCGCAGAGCCGCTGGCCCATTATAGCGACGGTCGGTTTGTTTCTGACGCTTGTTGGAGCTGGGGCGGTGTTAAATGCAGGTTCCGCTGGCAACAGCACCGGCTTGCCCTGGTTAATGTTCTTTTCCGGGGCTTTGATCATGGCGTATATGTTATTTGGTTGGTTTGGCCATGTTATCAAGGAAAGCCAGGCAGGTATGTATAGTGCGCAGATGGATCGCTCTTTCCGCTGGGGAATGAGCTGGTTTATTTTTTCTGAGGTGATGTTTTTTGCCGCATTTTTCGGTGCTTTGTTCTATGTACGGGTCTTCGCCGTGCCATGGTTGGGGGGAGAAGGAGACAAAGGCTCTACTGGCGAATTTCTCTGGCAAGGTTTTGAAGCCACATGGCCGTTAATGACTAACCCTAACCCGGAGCTCTTTCCCGGGCCTAAAGCGACGATTGACCCTTGGCACCTGCCATTTCTGAACACTGTGCTGTTGTTGGCATCGAGTGTCACCGTAACGATAGCTCATCATATGTTAAAAGCGGGCAAGCGAAATGCGTTAACGCTTTGGTTGGGTGCAACAATTGTGCTTGGTCTGGTGTTTTTGTTCTTTCAGGGTGAAGAGTATGTAGAAGCCTATAGTACGCTGGACTTGACGCTGCAGTCGGGTATCTATGGTACGACATTCTTCCTGTTGACAGGTTTCCACGGTGCGCACGTGACTCTCGGTACCTTAAT
>JBFJVR010000254.1:0-4700 GCA_041624095.1 Oleiphilaceae bacterium | reverse complement strand
GGTGCATACCGGCAGCTCCGTGCACTTCGCTCATGAATGCATCGAGCGACTCGGGGTTACGTTGCATCGCCCTGAGCATATCGAGGCATTGTACGTTGCCACTGCCCTCCCAAATCGTATTGATCGGAGACTCTCTAAATAGCCGTGGCATAATGCTGTCTTCCATCACCCCGCTACCTCCGATGCATTCCATCGCTTCATAAGTGAAGCCGGGAGTACGCTTACAAATCCAGTATTTACCGATCGCCGTGCCCATTCTCACCAGACTGCGTTCATACTTACTTTCATCAGCCAGATCTAGCGAGCGTGCCAAGCGCATGGTAAAAGCGATGGCTGCTTCATGCTCAAGTATCAAGTCTGCAAGTACATTTTGCATTAGGGGCTGCTCACTCAGGGGCTTGCCAAATGCGATGCGAGAACGACAGTGGTGGGTGATTTGGGCGACCGCCTGACGCATCAAGGCCGACGAGCCGATCATGCAATCAAAACGCGTCATGGCAACCATTTCAAGTATTGCCGATACTCCCCGCCCTTCTTCTCCGATCATCCAACCCAGAGCACCACGCAGCTCAGTTTCACTAGAGGCGTTTGAGACGTTCCCCATTTTATTTTTTAAGCGCTGAATCTGAAGCGGGTTTTTCGTTCCATCCGGGCGCCAACGAGGTACCAGAAAACAAGAAACTCCTGAGCGGGTTTGCGCAAGTACCAAAAAGGCATCACACATTGGTGCCGATACAAAATATTTATGCCCAACCAATTCATAAGCCTGACCGGGGCCGCCTCCTGCTATGGGGTAGGCGCGAGTGCTGTTCTGCCGAACGTCGGAGCCACCCTGCTTCTCGGTCATCGCCATTCCAATAGTGACGCTGTCTTTTTCCAGGTGACTAATATTCCGCGGATCATATTCGCCACACAGTATCTTTCCTGACCATTGGTCATACAAATCGGGCTGTAGCTTGAGCGTCGGGATCGACGCAGAGGTCATCGTAATAGGGCAGCCATGGCCCGCCTCGACCTGAGTCATCAAATAGCTTTTAGCGGCGCGCGCCACTTGGGCACCGGGTTTGGGGTTTTGCCAATGCGATGCATGAATACCCTCTCGCATCGATAAGCGCATACACTCGTGATACGAGGGGTGAAACCTGACTTCATCGACACGTTTTCCATATCGGTCATGAGAGAAAAACTCTGGTTTATAGGCATTAGCCTGATGCCCCCAGTTAATGACCTCCGCAGAACCGCAAATACCGCCAAAACGAGCCAGATCTACCTTCGCCCCGCCTCCACCGTTCGCAATTACTGCTTCTCCCAATGCTTGGTCACTGCTATACGAATTATAGTTTTCAAGTGCATCAGGAAGGTTTGTGACCTCATGTGTTTCGGCCCAATAACGATTGCTTGGGCTAAATTCAGCAAGGTGTTCGGTGGTGTCTCTCTCGTTAGCACTCATAATGGCCCCTTGGCTAAAAGCCTTTGCTCAGGCATAAGCATCAATAAAATGAATTATAGTTCATATTAACGCAAGTAAGCGCCTTTTGCCAACAATAGTCAAGATCATGCATTTACTTTACACTAGCCCTTTCGCCGAACTAGAACCTACACACTATGGCTTATCGCCCAACAGAAAAAACCGAAGCACGGAAGCGCGCCCAACGGAAGCTATTACTTGATACCGCCATCAAACTGGTTGCCAGAGGTGGCTTTCAGAGCCTGACGATCGCCGCTTTGGCCGAGCACGCTAATGTCGCCACCGGAACAGTGTATAAATATTTCGAAAACAAAGCAGACCTATGTACGGAAGTATTTCGTTTAGGCTCAGGTCGCGAAGTTGATCACGTCCAGTGGGCAGCGTTTCCGGAACAAACGCTCAGTTGTACCGAGCGACTTAGCAAAGCGATTACGCGTTTTGCTGAACGAGCGATTGCCGGCCACCGGCTTGCTTACGCTCTCATTGCCGAACCTGTCGACCCTTTGGTTGAAGCAGAAAGGCTAACCTATCGTCACGCCTATACCGCTATTTTTAAAACCCTGATCGATGAAGGTATTGAAGCCAAAGAATTTGCCGCTCAGGATTCCAATATTTCGGGTGCAGCGATCGTGGGCGCTCTCGCCGAAACACTAGTCGGCCCACTGGCTCATGGCGCGCCGGCGACAGCCCAGTTCGATAAAACTCACCTGATCGAAAGCATGGTGGATTTTTGCTTAAGCGCCGTAAAACGCGCTGCCAGATAGCGCTCTACAGGGGCGTGACCGGCAGCGTAACAACAAAGCGCGTTACCCCCGGACGACTTTCGAAATCGATAGCACCGTGATGCTTATCAATAATACGTTTACAAATACCCAAGCCCAAGCCACTGCCTTCACCCGCCGGCTTGGTGGTAAAAAATGTGTCGTAGATTCTATTCTGAATATCTTCAGGTATACCGCACCCCGTATCTGAAATAGACACACTGATGTCACCCGCCTGATATTTCGTTTCGATGGTTAACACTCCCTTGTTCTGCATGGCATGCAAGGCATTGTGAATCAGATTAGTCCAAACCTGATTCAACTCATCGGGATAGCAAGCGGTTTCCGGAAGCTCTGAAAACCGCTCTACGACTTCACAACCCTGCTTTAACAGATTTTGGTACAAAACCAAAACCGTCTTCAAGCCCTGGTTAATATCACCTGCGATCATATTTCCCGACTGGTCATGATGTGTAAAGTGCTTTAAGGCAAAGAGCACTTTGGAGGCGCGTCCTATCGCTGTACGTACAGTTTCGCTGTTGCGCGCAATGCCCGACAAGCGATGCGCCAAATCGACGATTTCGAGTGCTCCGGGGCGCGCCAGCGCAGCCATAATAGTGGCTAAATTCGAGCTTATCTGCATATCCACCAGCATATCGGCAAGCTCTTCACTATAGCTGATACCATGTTGTTCTAGTTCACGCACGACCCCCCGCCTTATTTGACGCTCCTCCTTCGTGCTCATCTGGGTCGTATGACCTGCCAAGCTGAGTAACAGCACAAAAAATGCTCTGTCCTGGTCCCCCATTTTTTCCAAGAAACCAGGCAAATCCTGGCAAAACGCTTCCAGATTCTTGGTGGTATTTCCCACTGATGCCTGAATCGCGCCTAATGGGGTGTTAATTTCATGCGCAATACCTGCGATTAATTGCCCCAAGGCGGCCATTTTTTCGGAATGTATCAATTGCTGCTGACTTTCTTCCAAGTGGCTCAACGCGTCTTGCAGCTCATCATTCTTCTTATGCAACTCTTCTGTTCGCTCACCCACCTTTTTCTCTAAGGTATGATTATATTCCGCCAGACGACGATAACTATCTTCGAGTTTAAGCGCCATGTCTGCAAAGTTATTGGTCAGCGTCCCTATTTCATCTTGCGATGAGGCTTTGAGGCTATGCACCTTCTCGAAATTTCCGCGCGCCAGATCCCGGGCAAAATCACTTAGCGCGATGAGCGGCGCAATCAGTCGTTTAGAAGTCTGCGAAACAAACACCATAGAAATAACCAGCAATGACAATGCGATATAAAATGTAGTCCAACTCAGGGAATGCAGCTGTTCCTGATTAAGTCGTTTTGCGCGAATAATTCCGTCATTGACCTCCAGTAAGGAGAAGGCCAAAACCAGATACCCCCAGGTATTTTGTCCAATATGAATAGGGAGGGTGTATTCGATAAGGTATTCCACTCCTTCATTCGCATAAACCGCGGTACGATAAGCGTTGCCAATGGTCGCGTTTACTTTAATCCCCTCGGTGTAGGGCTGGTAGGGCCGCTGCTGCTGTTCAGGCTGGGCGGTATGGATATAGACACGGCTTTTCTGATCGATCACCACCGCGTAAGCCAGCTCTTCTGTCTCGTCTACGGCTTGGATTAACTTGTTCGATAGCCCAAAAAAGTTGTAGGAGGCAATATCTTCCGCCACCACCCGTTCAAGAGAACGCGCCTGCACCAGCGCCCGCTGGTGCAGATTGTCACGCATTAACGCGGTGCTCTTTTTTAGCTCCTCATCAAATACACGACTTTGAAGATTGATCTGCAAATAGGTATGAATACCGATAGTCAGCACAATAATGCTGCCGAATAGCAGTAGTAACTTAGCTCGTATTCCCATCTTCAACAGCTTGCTTCCTAATTCAGGGAGATCAGGTTACGACCTTTCCGTTTTGCCTCATATAGGGCCTGATCCGCTCGAATCATGGCGCCACTTATATGAGACTCGTCTTCGCGCAGCGCTGTGGCTCCCATACTGGCACTAACAGAAATAGTGTGACCCTGCGCTTCTATCTCGCAGCTGGAAATTGCCTTGCGCAACCTTTCGCACAAATCACGACCTTCCTGTAAATTGGTTTCGGGCATGACAATGGCAAATTCTTCGCCACCTACCCGGCCAACGATATCGTGTGAACGAATGCTGTCTGCGATCAAGGTCGCAACTTTTGCAAGCACCTGGTCGCCCACTTGGTGGCCATATTGATCGTTCACTTCCTTGAAAAAGTCTATATCTAGCATCACCACTACGGTGCTTCTGGCATAGCGACTGGCGCGCGCTGCTTCTTGATCTGCACGCTCAAATAAACAGCGGCGATTCATTAAACCTGTTAGTTCGTCAGTGGTGGCAAAGTACTCCAGCTCTTTATTTAGTGTCTGCAACACTTTATTGTTTTGTTCCTGCACTGATAAGGCTTGCTGCAATT
>JBFJVR010000253.1:0-4701 GCA_041624095.1 Oleiphilaceae bacterium | reverse complement strand
CAACAGCTGATCAAGCAGCAACAAGCCAAGCTGATAGATACTGCTATCCCGTCGCGCAATACCGAGAGCTGGAAGTACTCAGCTAAGCGACTGGGCAAACTCGATACGCTTGCGATCCCAGCAACACAGGCGGATCAAAGCAATCAAGACGAAAGCAATTACGCCATCGATGCACATACCCTGTTTATCGCCGACGGCCAAGCTGTATCGAACTTTCCCGAAGCGGCTGGTTTAAGCATAAAGTCGTTCTCCGACCTCGACGAAGCAGAAATACAGGCAGTCAGTGAAGGCGTAATTGCAGCGTCCTCTCACCTGCCCTTCGCTGCCTTGAATATGGCACAGCTTAGTCAGGGTTATTTTATCTCGGTCGACAAAGGTACCAAGCTCGACAAGCCCTTGCGCATTGTCTTAAAACAAGGCCTTAGCGGTATGAGTACCCCGAGGATCTTTTTGCACCTGCACGATATGGCAACATGCACCTTGATTGAGGACCTACAATTTGCTGATACGGCAAGCGATGCGTTATTAAACAGCGTCACTGATGTACTTGTCGGCAAGAATGCCCAGTTCACTTACCTGCGCATGAACAAGGACTCTGACCAGAACCGCCTAATCTCAGCAAGTGGCATCAAACAACTGCGCGATAGCCGCGTTCAAAGCCATATTTTGTCACTTGGCTTAGCACTGGGCCGACACGACTTGATTGTTAAGCTGGTTGAAGCCGGAGCAGAGTGCGACCTGAATGCCGTGTGTGTCACCCGCAACAGGCAGCACTTTGATCATCATACCTGCATAGAGCATGTTGCACCGCATTGCACCAGCAACGAGAGTTATCGCTGCATCGCTGATAACCGTTCGCAAATCGTGTTCAATGGGCGCATTCATATCCTCCCTGACGCTCAAAAAACACTGGGTTCGATGAGCAATAAGAATCTGTTGCTGTCGTCTGATGCCGAAATTGACTCTAAACCTGAGCTGGAAATTTATGCCGACGATGTCAAATGTGCGCATGGCACAACCATCGGCCAACTCAATGAAAAAGAAGTGTATTACCTCAAAACCCGCGGTATAAGCAACGAGCAGGCAAGACAAATGCTAACTTTGGGCTTTGTGCTTGAAATCGTGCACGCTGCGCCCATACAGGAAATAGTGGAATACTGGGAAGCCAGCCTTTCGCAGCTATTGAGCTTTCAGGACTAAAACGCCGCAGGATCTTATTCTGACTATGAGTACACATACCTTCGACCTTGCTGCCATTCGCGCCAGCTTCCCGATACTGAATCAGGAAGTCAACGGTAAGCCCCTGGTCTATCTCGATAGCGCCGCTAGTGCACAAAAGCCGCTGGCAGTGATTGACGCGATTAGCGAATATTATCGCCGTGATAACGCCAAAGTGCATCGCGGCGCGCACACGCTGGGTGACCGCGCGACACGAGATTTTGAAGGCGCGCGCGAGTCGGTCAGAAACTACCTGAACGCAAAATCGACACAAGAAATAATTTGGACCAAGGGCACCACCGAAGCGATGAATCTGCTCGCGAATGGTTTGTCCGCCTCATTGAACGCCGGGGACGAAATTATCGTCAGCCGTATGGAGCACCATGCCAATATTGTCCCTTGGCAAATGATGGCCGAACGCGTCGGCGCCAAATTACGGGTTTGGGACATCACTGAACAAGGCGAACTGGCCGAGGGCCAACTAAAGGCATTGGTCAATGAACGCAGCCGTATACTGGCCCTCACCCATGTATCAAACGTGCTTGGGACCATTAACCCGGTTAAAGACATTATCGCTGAAGCAAAGCAGTACGGCCTGACCACGGTGATAGATGGTGCGCAAGCGGTACCGCACTTCAAAGTGGATGTGCAGGACCTTGATTGCGATTTCTACGCGTTCTCATCGCATAAACTATTTGGCCCTACCGGCCTGGGCGTACTTTACGGCAAACAAGCCTTGCTCGACGCCCTCCCGCCCTATCAAGGCGGCGGAGAAATGATTGAGCGAGTGAGCTTTGAGGGCACGACCTACAACAAACTGCCCTACAAATTTGAAGCCGGTACACCGGCCATTAGTGAAGCAGTGGGCCTTGCAGCAGCACTGGACTATCTCGACACACTAGACAGGCCTGCACTCGAAGCACATGAAACCGCCTTGATGGCACGCGCGGAGGTACTGGCTAAAGAGATTCCCGGCATGCGCATCATTGGCAGCGCCAAAAACAAGGTACCCGTGATGTCGTTCGCTATCGAGGGCCTGCACCCTAGCGATATAGGCACGCTTCTCGACCAGCAGGGTATTGGCATTCGTACCGGACATCATTGTGCTATGCCATTGATGGCGCACCTCGGCTTACCCGGAACAGCGCGCGCATCCTTTGCTTTTTACAACACGCTGGACGAAGTCGATGCACTCTTCGCCGGGCTGACAAAAATTCAACGCATGTTTTCCTGAGCGCACAGACAGCAAGGCACCAGGTGAATAGGAGTAATGATGAGCATACAGACATTTGAACCAAGCGTAGGGATATCCTTGACCGATACCGCTATTGCCCATATCAAAAAAGAACTGGCAAAACAGCCCGATAAAGACGGGCTGAGACTCTTCCTCGAAACCAGCGGCTGCTCGGGGTTTATGTACGAAACCGAGCTCAGCAAGGGTGAACAGGAGGGCGACCAGATATTTGAGTTTGGCAACGATTTGCGCCTCTATGTCCCGAAAAAAGATCTGCCTGTACTCAACGGCACCGAAGTTGATTTTGTTACCGTTGGCCTGAACTCGATGTTTCAGTTCAGAAACCCTAACGTCACCGGCGAGTGTGGTTGCGGTGAAAGTTTCTCGGTAACGGAAGAGTAAGTCTTATGCATGAAAGAGAAGTCGTCCTGACCAAGCGGGAATGTGAAGCGCGTATTGTGCCTGCGGGCACAGAGATTATGATCCCTAAAGACACCTTCGTTACCATCACCCAAGCATTGGGCGGAACGTTCACCGTTGCCGTCAATGGCAATCTAGCGCGCATCGAGGGTAAAGATGCAGATGCGCTCGGAAAAACCGTCGAATTTGAAGACTTCGAAACTCCCGAAGACGGCAGCGTTAACGAAAACCACGTTTGGGCAGCGCTGAGACAGTGCTACGACCCGGAAATCCCCGTTAATGTTGTGGAGCTGGGCCTTATCTACGACTGCCAAATCAAAACCAACGACGCGGGTGAACATATTGTTTATATCAAGATGACCCTGACTGCACCCGGTTGCGGCATGGGGCCCGCTATCGTCGAAGACCTGCGCAGCAAAGTCGCACAGGTTCCCGCGGTATCGGCTGTCGATGTTGAGCTGGTATTTGACCCGCCGTGGAACAACGACATGCTAAGCGATGAAGCAAAACTCGAACTGGGAATGTTATGACTTTACCCGACCTGAATACCTTTAAAGCCAACCCCTTTGGCACCGAACAAACCATCGACGAGCTTCTGGATACCTTCGAGTTTCTGGACGATTGGGAAGAGCGCTACACCTATATCATCGACCTCGGTAAGTCGCTTCCGGCCTTTCCTGAAAGCGAAAAGATCGAGACAAACTATGTACATGGCTGCCAAAGTCAGGTGTGGCTCATTCACCAACGCGACCCCGACAACGGTAAAATTTACCTGCTGATCGAAAGCGATGCCATTATCGTAAAAGGCCTTGCGGCCATCGTGCTGACAGCGCTCAATGCGCGGCAACCGGAAGATATTCTGGCCTTTGACCTGGAAGCCGTATTTGAGAAAATCGACTTAATCCGTCATATTAGTCCGACGCGTGGCAATGGCCTGCGTTCAATGATCGAGATGGTAAAGAACATCGCCCGCCAGCACGTCTGAGGATAACAGGGCATCTGCCTGAGCAATAATCAGAGCGAATTCGGGGACCAGTCTGCCACATGCCAGAAAAAGCCTCCCAAGCTTCAGCCGATTCTACTGCTAGCGCTTACGCTTTGGGCGGCAAGGCTCAGGTTTACGAAGTCATCTACACTCAGGCCAAACCATATTTCGACTCGGTATTAAACGCGATATCTGAGGCGGTCACCAGTATAGATCTCGAAGTCTATATTTATGAAACAGCCGGTATTGGGGAACAGCTTGGCACCGTGCTAGAGGCTGCAGCTCTCCGAGGCGTCAAGGTGCGCTTACGCGTCGATGGTTGGGGAATCGGCCGCGGCTTTCATGCCCTCGCCATAAAGCTGCAGACAGCCGGTGCAGAGGTGCGCATTCACCGACCCTTGCCCTGGCAACCCGCGCTTTGGCCCTTATCGCTAGCGCGACTGAAGGGACTAGCGAAATTCTGGTATCTGGTGAGTTTCGTTAACAAGCGCAACCACCGCAAAATGTTGATCATCGACCAACAGCGCATCTGGCTTGGCAGCATCAATATCAGCCAGAAACACTTGCCCGTAAGTCAAGGTGGCCAAGGGTGGCGCGATACCGCTATTCAAGTGACGGACACGGACTTATCCACTGCGGTCGCAGCATTTGAGAGCAACCACGCCAGGCTGCAAGGCAAACAGGCTTATGCCGCTATCTGCAAATCCGATTCTCGGCACTTTCTCTTTAACTTCACACGGAAATTACGCCGGCGGAAACGAAACCTGATAATCAAAAAGTTGCAAGGGGCACGCAAACGGGTCTGGATAACCAATGCCTATTTTGTCCCCGATACCCGTTTACT
>JBFJVR010000252.1:0-4717 GCA_041624095.1 Oleiphilaceae bacterium | reverse complement strand
GGTCAGGGCTGAATTTTGTACTAATGCCTGTCGCAGTATGGGTTGGGTATAACCGACCGCTTTGAAGTTCTCTGGTTGAGCCTGGAAAAAGCCAACATAAGGGGCGGCTGAACGCTTTTCTGCTGATGTTAAGCCATCACTTTGGTCTGATATCACCACCGATTGCTGAACAATGCGACTGAAGGGGTTGTAACTCAGGGCAAACTCAGCAAAGAGCTGCCCGCTTTCAACGACAGTTGTTGTGTCTGGATTGTCTTCAATTGTGACAATGATATTGTTGTTAGTATAGGTACAGAAGTCGTTGTCGGCAGCGATACCTCTAGCGACTTGCTGTTTGGCCTGTTCGAATGCGCCGATGGCCGTGTTGCTGCTAGTGGTTGCGATAATGCTCTCTAGGTAGTCGAGCGGGTTGTTCGCACTGAAAACGGCATTCTCTTCCGGCAACGGATAGCCCATATATTCTTTTATCTTACCTTCGATGAAATTCTTCGCTTCTGTTTCTTCTGCGTTTAGTGTGACGCCATCTGCGGGTTGCAGAGCAGCGAGAATATCCTGTAAGTAAAGTTGATATTCGTCTGCATCGACATCGACTTGCATGTTGCTAACCGAGAAGCCAACGCCCGAAGATTGTGCGTTGGCGCATAACTGTGGTGTTGTTTCGAAAAGCGGGTCACAGGCACTCAACAGCACCATACCAGTGATGGTGAGTAAGAAACGGGGCAGAGATGTAGGTAAGTTTGCTTTCATAGTTGGTTTTGCATAGTTAAGTGTTATGTTCTATCGAATCCGCTACGATAGAATACCAAAGAGGAGTGGATGCTTATCGTAACACGCTGCGGGCTCCAGCCTTGTTGCAAGTTCAGCAAATTTTAGCTGAAGCTTCAGCTTAATTCTCTGTCATGGTTTTCCAAGTGTGATGCAGTATGATGGCATCATTGGCGGCGCGGTGCCGTTCCAAAGCAAGTTCTTCGATCACTTTGCGGTGTGTGTCTTGCCATTTCGCAACCTGTTGCTCGGTCAACAGGCTGCTGATCGAGTCCAGTTGAAAGCTGGGCTTTTCTCGGTGCACTTTGTATAAGCGGTGAAGCCAGAAGCTGTCGAAGGTCCAGGCATCGCAGTATACCGTGCCACTTAGTATGTCGTTGAGCTCCTCAGTCACCTTGCTGACTTCTATGCCGTCTTGCTCCAGCTCTTCTCTTGATATGCCGTGAATGCGTGCTGCCTTGACTGACCAGTCTTTCCACAGAACATGTGGTTTAATCAGCCAGCTTTTAACTTCGCCGTTTGGCAGGCATATGCCCACTTCGATTGGGTAACTTGCAACGAGATCCAGGCTCGAAGCTTCAAAATCAATAAAAGTAGGAAAACCCATGTTGAGAACCGCTTAGTATGCAAACACTGCTAAAAAGAAAGGCTGAACATGGTAGCGACTGAAGGCGCTTAGTTCAAACAAAAGTATGTGTGCTGGTGCTCGATATAAGGAGATATGGGTGCTTGGAAGAAATGTTTGGCTAATCTGGGGAATGCGGCTGCTTATTAGGGCGACAGTGGTTAAAATACCGGCTTATATTGGAGGTTATGGTGATGTCTGAAAAAGTAGTGGTGATTTATTCGGGTGGTATGGATTCTTATACCCTGCTCAACACGGCGTTGCGGCAGGGCTTGCAGCCTTATGCACTGTCATTTAATTATGGGCAGAAGCACTCCAAGGAGCTGCACTACGCACAGAAAGTCTGTGATGAACTGGCCTTGCCTCATAAGGTGGTCGATATCACACCGGTACATCAGCTACTGCTAGGTTCTTCGCTAACCGATGATATTGAAATACCCGACGGCCACTACGAAGAAGAAAGTATGAAATCGACGGTCGTGCCGAATCGCAACATGATCATGCTGTCGTTGGCAGTCGGCTACGCGGTGTCTATCCATGCGAGCAAAGTGTTCTATGGAGCACATGGTGGTGATCACGCGATTTACCCCGATTGCCGCCCCGAGTTCGTCGAGAAGATGTCTGCAGTTTCGGCGATTGCCAACTACGAAGCAGTTGAGGTTGTCGCGCCATTTTTAGCAATGGACAAAACTGAGATTCTTAAAAGTGGCATTGAAATGGGCCTCGACTACGGCAAGTCGTGGACGTGCTACAAGGGAAGAGAGCAGGCGTGCGGCCGTTGCGGGGCCTGTCAGGAGCGTCTGGAGGCCTTCCGCAATAATGGTCTGGTGGACCCTTTGGCATATGAAGTCGCCCAATGAATAAGCCCTTCGCTGAATCTTGCGAGCGTAATCAGCAGGCGATTTTTGAGTGTATTGCAGCTTACCTCCAGAATAGCAGTAAGCGCTTGCTAGAGTTGGGGAGTGGTACCGGGCAGCATGCCGTCTACATGGCCCCCCGATTACCCGCGATTGAATGGCAAACCAGCGAACTGGCAGCTTATATCGCTGGCATTGAAGCCTGGCTGCATGACAGCCCGGCGGTAAATTTGCCAAAGCCCTTAGTGCTGGATGTAGACGCTGCGAATGAGGCTCTGCTTGCCGCCCCCTACGATGTAATTTTTACTGCAAATACCCTGCACTATGTTCCGCTAAGTACAGCCGAGAACTTTCTCAATGTTGCGCAGAATTGTGCAGCACCTGAGTCTTTGTTTTTTATATATGGTCCCTTCAACGATCGGGGGCGTTATACCAGTGAGGGCAATGTGAGGCTCGATATGTGGTTAAAAGAACGCGAGCCCTTGAGTGGTATAAAGGACATCCAATGGCTCGATTCAGCGCTGTCTGAGCGGGGTTTTCGAGCACTGGCGAAGCATTCCATGCCGGCGAATAACCTCATTGCCGTTTATCAATATGACGCTGCTCCGGCCTCTCAGCACGCAGGGGGGCTTAATTAATGTCGGTCTATGCAATTGGTGATGTGCAAGGGTGCTACGATCCATTAATGCGCCTGCTGGAGCGCTTGCGCTTTGACGAGCGTCGCGATGAATTATGGTTCGCAGGAGACTTGGTGAACCGAGGGCCAGACTCCTTGAAAACCTTGCGGTTTGTGCATGCCTTAGGCGAGCGAAGTACGGTCGTGCTGGGTAATCACGACCTGCACCTGTTGGCATGTTTCTATGGAACAGCTAGCAGGCCACGTGCAAAGGATACGATTTCGGATATTCTTGGCGCGCCAGACTGTGAGGAGTTGATGCAGTGGTTAAAGGCGCAGCCTCTGCTTAAGCACGATGCCAAGCGAAATGTCGCAATGGTCCACGCCGGAATTCCAGCCTTCTGGTCTATTGAGAAGGCGCTGGAACTGGCTAAAGAAGTGAGTACAGTGTTGCGAGGCGAGTCGTACCAGACTTATTTTGACGCCATGTACGGAAATCAACCTGATAAATGGGAAGACCAGCTAGCGGGTTTGGCGCGTCTACGAGTCATTACTAACTATTTTACGCGCATGCGTTTTATCGGTTCCGAGGGCGAGCTAGATTTTGCGGCCAAAGAGGATCTTTCATCGGCGCCTCCCGGTTTTGTTCCCTGGTTCACCGAGCCAAGAAGCGACAACCTGCAAATCGTCTTTGGCCATTGGGCGGCACTGAATGGTGCAACGGGCAACGCGCAATTTATCGGTATGGATACCGGCTGTGTTTGGGGAGGCGCATTGAGCGCAATTGACCTTGATACGCGGGAGCTTTGTTCCGTGGCCTGTGATACGCAGCGGAGACCTGCATAATGCGCGACGCGAGTGGGCGTTTTTTTCTCATGCTTGCCGCATTCGTTGGCTTTCTGGCTGTTGCCTTGGGGGCATTCGGGGCGCACTCGCTTAAGTCGCATATTAGCCCTGAAATGCTGCGAATTTATCAGACGGCGGTTCAGTATCAGATGTTTCACTGTGGGGCCTTGTTGTTTACCGGGCTGCTATTGCACCTTGGTGGAGGCGGTTCGCGGCTGCTGCTCAGTACTGCGTGGTTTTTCCTTTTTGGCTTGCTTTTATTTTGTGGTAGTCTCTACGGCATGGCCATTACCGGCATACGTTGGCTGGGTGCGATTACTCCATTGGGTGGTATGAGTTTCATGGCAGGGTGGGCTTGTCTTGTTATATTCATGTATCGCGCCAAGCATCCTTTTTTTGATAGAAACTGATACTTAAATACGGCACATGCACATACTTCTTAATGGTGAGCACTTTGAGCTTCCATCGACCAAGACGCTTTCCAGTCTCATCGACGAACTGGATCTTGCTGGTTCGCGTTATGCAATCGAAGTGAATCAGGAAATTATTCCACGTAGCGAACACGCTGCCTTCGCTTTGTCTGACGGAGACAAAGTTGAGGTTGTACAAGCCATCGGCGGCGGTTAAGGCCTGCCTGACGGATTATCTTAAAAGTAGACTGAAACAATAATATGAGCCAAAACGAATCAGCGAGCCCTGCACTTCAGGTGGCAGGTAAAACGTATCAATCTCGCCTTCTGGTTGGTACCGGGAAGTATCGTGACCTTGACGAAACTCGCGCAGCCATAGAGGCAAGTGGAGCAGAAATTGTAACCGTCGCTGTGCGACGCACGAATATCGGCCAGCATGCCAATGAGCCCAATTTGCTCGACGTGATTTCGCCCGACAAATACACCATTTTGCCTAATACTGCGGGCTGTTACGACGCTAAAGACGCGGTGCGCACTTGCCGTTTAGCCAGAGAGCTTCTGGATGGGCACGATCTGGTCAAGCTAGAGGTGTTAGGGG
>JBFJVR010000251.1:0-4718 GCA_041624095.1 Oleiphilaceae bacterium | reverse complement strand
GCCGAGCAAAGCCTGCATACTAACCTCTTATCACTACTATTTTATTGCGGCCGGCATTATACCCGTTTTGTTAGCAGGCGCGATAACATTGTTCACTTAACAACCAGACAAGCTCAAGATGACTGCACTTGCTTTCGATGAAATCCGTAAGGCCCTGCTGGCCTACCTGCAAGAGAACCCAGAGTGCAGCGAACATGAGCTGATCAATCACTTAAAAAACCAGGCCTGTGAACCCTTTGTCGCGCTCGACCTGAAACACAGCAAAGCCCTATTCAGCGCACACTTTCTTGTTAAGCACTGTCTTTATCGCCTACAAATCGAACTGTTAAAGCAACAGCGAGCGGTACTCGATATTAGTGCCGTACGAGTCCGACTAGCGCCTTATCACCCCGGGCGGGCGATGCTGGTAGAACACGATACAGTGAGGGATTATTACCTGGATATCCGGCATTACTTCGAGACGTCCGAGGCCGAAGTTGACGCGCTTCTCGGTAGCTTCTGGCAGCGTTATCTGTCTCAAGACGAAACGGCCGCCGCATTAGAGGTGCTGGGCCTGCCAGCAGATTCGAGCTACCAGCAAATGAAGCAGCAGTATCGCGTGCTGGCGCAGAAATCCCATCCAGACAAAGGCGGTTGCCCGAAACACTTCGCGCGCATTAATGCGGCCAAAGCATTATTAGACAAAGCACTACGTTAATCCTGTAGATCTGCAATTGCCTTGGCAAGCCCGATTCCGTTTTTAGCCTGCCCCTTAACCGTATACATCGCCTTGTCCGCCGCCTTCAGCAGTTTATTTACAGTATCGCCATGATCAGGGTACAGTGCGATACCAATGCTCGCACCCACAGAGACAGACACCCCGGCGACCTGCAAGGGTCTTTCCAATACCTGAATGACCTTGTTTGCAACCTGCTTTGCCTTCTCGGTGCCCTGGCAGTTTTGCAACATCAACACAAACTCGTCGCCGCCAATACGCGCCAATAAGTCTGCCTCACGTATTGCCATACGAATGCGCTGTACTATTTCACACAACACAACATCTCCGACTTCATGCCCGTATTGATCATTGACGATTTTAAAATCATCCAGGTCGATAAATAACATGGCGACTTTTTCATTCTGACGCTTTGCCAACAGTATCGCTTGCTCAAATGACTCGAAAAACCGTGTTCGATTTGCCACTTTCGTTAAGGCATCTGTGTGCGCCATTACCTTTAACTCGGCTTCCATTTTTCGCGTTTCGGTGATGTCTCTCGCCATCATAATCATGACATTAGATTGCGGCGCTACTAGTCGCCATTGGCACAATATCGTTCGTCCACCTTTGGTGAGACTCCAGCTCTCTTTTTCGCTTGGTATAGAGGTATTGCAATCGCTCGCCAGAAGCTGTTCCATCGAGGCAGCTTCACTGGGAGGAATCAAGAATGAGTATATCTGCTCGCCTAATGTTTCCTTTTCTGTCCAGCCAAATATAGCTTCTGCAGCACTATTCCAGTTGAGCACGCGCGCCTCATGGTTTACGACAATCAGCGCACTTGGAGCACTATCAACAATACTCTTAAGCCAAACCTCTCGTTTGATCAGGCGCTTATTCAAACGCAGCACATAATATAAAATACTACTGATTATGATGCTGAGCAGCAGGCCACCAAAAATCCATTTTTGCATGGCTAGCAAATCCATACCTTGGTCTGGGTAATACATAAAACCTGATAAGTCGTAGTCTGTGGGCAGCAGCCCCAAGCGCGCGTAGGTATCTGCTATATGCTTCCAACGGCCTTCATGCATGTACCCCGGCTCTACCAAAGACGGATTCATCAACTCCATCATCTGCTTGGCCTCAAAAGCCAGGTGCAAGCGGCTGTGGCGCTGGGTATAGCGCTGATAAATCAGATCGATAATTTCTTCCGGATGCGCCATCGCATACTGCCAGCCCTTTATCGTCGCATCTCGAAACGCTTTTACCCGCTCAGGGTGCTTTTCGACTTCACCCCTGGTAGTAAAGAAATTATCGCCATAAAAGTCGATTCCGCCCTGGCTTGGTTTGAATAAGACATAGTCCATGTTTGCCTGTTTCAGCACAAAGGGCTCATCGGTGACATAGATCGACATACCATCTACACGGCCTTCAAGTAAGTCCCGAATGTCAAAGCTGTGCTCCTGCAGGCTAAACAGCTCGTTCTTCAAACCTTCACGTGAAAAATAGGCAAACAGCTCCGCAGAGCTAGGTTCTATCATCACCGACTTGCCTACCAGATCGTGAATATGATCGACCCCTGAATCCTTGCGCACCGCAAGTCCTAAAGGAGAATGTTGAAAGATGACTCCCAGCACCACTACCTGCTTACCCGCAGCATGACTTAGCAGCAATTCACTGGTACCTACA
The DNA here is from genome assembly GCA_041624095.1 of Oleiphilaceae bacterium. Taxonomy (GTDB): domain Bacteria; phylum Pseudomonadota; class Gammaproteobacteria; order Pseudomonadales; family Oleiphilaceae; genus PZPK01. Next base: position 2,332 of record JBFJVR010000251.1, on the reverse strand, counting down.
CCATATTGGGCCCGACCTGAAATCACTTCTTCGACTGGATCTTGCCCCGCGACTACCTCCTGAATAACGACATCCAGTCCGGCTTCTTTGTAATAACCTTTCACAAAGGCTGCGTAATAACCCGCAAACTGGAACTGGTGCTTCCATTTAAGCTGCAAGGTCACGGTTTCGAGCGCGAGCAAAGAGGAACTAAAACTCAGCAGGGTCAGAAAGAAAAAGTATTGAATAAGCGGCAATGAAATGCGCTCCATTAAAAAGGCTTAGATAAACATAGCACATCAATCACCAACGCGTGGCGAGATTGCTGACTCAATGCGGGCTTATTGTTGGCTCTCAGTCGCTGGCAGCGTTTTATAGTGAATAAAGCCGCGCGCCATATAGTTGTTTAAGGCCGCAGGGTGATCCAGGCTACAGGTATGCACCCAAACTCTGGTTACGTCTCCCCATGACCAGGCAGAAGCAATGGCATGTGAAAGCATGACCGCACCCAGGCCTTTGCCGATAAACTGGGGCGCCAAACCGAAATAAAGGAGCTCCACTTCCTTACCCGCTTTCTGCAGTTCATAGTAACCTGCAATAGCTCCTCGCTGATAAGCCACCCAAGTGCGATGGCTTGGACTTTCTACCAGCGCCCGCCATTGCGCGTCGCTCCACCCTTGTTTGTCCTGCCATTGCCATTCGCTACCAACCAGGGCATACAAAAAACGATTAAACTGGAACTGAGGTAGCTCACACTCAAGAATATTCAAAGGCGGTTCAGACAAAGGTGCTTGTTTTTCGATCAATTGATCGGGGGTTTTCATTTCAAGATAGAATATATCCACTGCTTGTTTCATTTACCTTAAACCTTATTCTGCGTAGCCTCAGTTACGACCATAAACCTGCTTCTCGTCATAGCGAAAATAACCGCTTTGCTCTTCATTTCGAATAATCTCCGCTTCTTCACCAAAGTACTGATATTGCAGCTCGGCTAGTTCTTCGCTGCTGTCTTCGGTTCCCCCAGCCTCCAGCAGTTGGGCTCGGCGTTTCATATATTCAGAACCACGTTCCCAGCGCAGGTCTCGCTCCAAATCCAACTCACGCCACCTTTGCAAGGCTGGCGCATCCATACCCAAGGTCTTTCGAATTTCATTTAATTCGTCGCGGCGTGCTTGCTGAGGCAAATTACCGAGTTGCTGCTGAACCGCAGCCACCGAAAGAAAGCGGTCAGTTAGTTCCTGCCTTCGGTGTTTAATCACGTTAGCACTTTGTTCGCCATATACTTGCTCTATTGCGTCGACGTACTTAGCCGCTTTTTCGACCGCCGATGTAGCATTTCCTTCATTGCTTAGATTTCCCAACCGGTCGGCCAAACGCTCATTTTTTAAAGCTTCACTCCAGATTTCCTCAGCAGCATCACCAAAAAAGTTGTGCCGCATATCCCATATTAGTTCCCTACGCTCCTCCGCCGTCATCGCCTGCAGGCTTAGCCGCTCACTTTCAACCCACATGTTGTATTCAGTCATACTTTCATGTAATGCCAGCATACTGTCAGCTTTTTCAGGAAAGAACTCCAGCAGATAGGCCTCAAGCAGCTGCTGCCATTCCTGTGGATATTTAGCTTTGAGATATGACACCAGCTTTTCTATCGCTTTAACCTGGGTATGCCGGTGATGAATAGTCGGACCAAACTTGGTAAGCAGTAAGTTTTTCAGCTTGTCGGCTTCAGTTTCAGAGGAGTTGGCTAAATTAGACGACCCAGCAGCTGCGTTTGTTTTTTCGGGTATTTCCTCTAACTGAAGAGACTGAGACTCGATCGCGGGCCGGGCGAACTCACGATCGAGCTCATTGTCAGGAAACAAAAAATAAGCCACGACTAGACACGCGGGCAAGATAATCAAAGTAGAGCTAGTAATTCGCATAAATACAAACACCTAAGACTTATTGTTATTCTAGGGGAAGCTAGTTTATACAACTTCGATGCAAAAATAGAGTATTGACTCTATTGCCGAAAATAGCTGTAAATCATATACTCAAAACCCGTTTTAACACAGGAGGACCAGAAAAAAACGCATTGTAGCTAAAGCCGACAAGAACGGCGAGCTTAAAGGGCTGAGACCCTAGTTCAAAAATCAGTATTCATTACAATAAATACAATCGGTGGATCACTATGAAAAAACTTCTGGGTACTTACGTACTGCTTCTACTTGTCACCCTGTGTTTTGCACAGGCAGCGCACGCGCGCGACGCCAATAAAACCCGCTACCCTATTGTGTTCGCCCACGGTATGGCCGGCTTTGATGACATTCTCGGCTATGATTACTGGGGGGATGACTATGGTGTATTTGTACTT
>JBFJVR010000250.1:0-4720 GCA_041624095.1 Oleiphilaceae bacterium | reverse complement strand
CATAGCGCTCCAGCGCGCGCCTTACCGCATCGATGAGGCGGTCATCTGCATACATCATGAGATACAGTTCACCTTGCTCTTCAGCGACACGGTGAATAATTCCCTGTAATGATAACCAGCGACTAAAGCGACTCAAGTCTGCGCCAAGTGGCGCCTGTGCAATTTTGATCATTCTCTGTTTACATCCACCCAAACGAACTTGTCACGCTGCAGCACTTGCTCACCATCCATTCGGTAAGCAACCAGTTTCCCGTATTTCACGGCACTATAATCAAGACAAGCGATATTAGGCGTAATTGGCTCAGGGTGACCAGACATCCAGTAATGACCTACAAATACCGGCGGCTCGGACTCTGAGTATGTCAGCAATTGCTGTTTTTCAATGGCAGACAGTGGTCTCACAGCCATTTCTGTCGGCAAGGGGTCGGGCTGAAAAACTACATCGTCATAAGTTTCTGGTTGCTCGCTCCAGAATTTAGTACGAAACATATGTCGAGCGAGCCCGTCTTTACCCAATATGCGCTCTCCGTTTGGCAGTTCCAAAGCCGTTCCCCTGGTTAAGCGGTCAACCAGACGAGCGGTAAATGACCCTTCTTCTGCCGAGGCATGTAATAATTCGCCATCAAGGCAGTGGCTCGGGCAAAGCTCTTTGAATCGCTCTATGGCTTTGGCGTCCCAACAAGCATGCACTACCCTGAAACTCTCTTTTTCTATGAACAAGGGGATTTCTTTAAACCATTCCAAAAAACCACGCCACTCATCCGGAAAGCTGGAAAACTGCTCCAGCGTCTCACGAATTAAGCGGTGGTTACGAGCGTTATGCTCCCGTAAGTAGGATCGCCCGGAACCATCTTTACCCGGAGTGCAGTAACACAAGGCGTTATACTCATGGTTGCCGAGAACGATCTCTGCCTGCCCCTGGTCAATCATATCCTTGACGATATGCAAAGCCTCACGAATACGCGGCCCCCGATCAACAATATCGCCGACAAAAATAACTTTACGTTGTTTATGCCGAAAGCAGCCACGCTTATGCTCGTAACCCATTTTGACCAACAAACGTTCTAAAGACTGGGCACAGCCGTGCACGTCTCCAATCAGGTCGTATCTTTGTTCTGTTTTATGTAACTTCAATGCGCGATACCCGATAACAACAGTTAACTGTTCAGCAGATTATTTGCCCAGCCCAGTTTCTCGCGGCAGGTTTCGTAAAAATTGTGAGAGGTAGGATGTATCAACCGTGCTTTGTGGGGCTTTTTAGTAATGCTCACGGTATCACCGGGTGCAACGGGAATATGGTGTTGCCCATCGCAGCTGACTTGCGGATAAATTTCGTTCCCTTCACCAATCACGATTTTGATCTCGCTCTTGCCGTCAACCACGATCGGCCGACTGCTGAGTGTATGCGGGAACATCGGCACCAGCGCAATGGCGTCCAGCTTAGGATGCAACAAAGGACCACCTGCCGATAAAGAATAAGCGGTTGATCCTGTAGGCGTCGAAACGATCAAGCCATCAGAGCGCTGGCTATAGACAAACTGCCCTTCGATAAACAAGTCGAAACCGATCATTCGAGTCGATTTACCCGGGTGCAATACTATGTCATTCAGACCGGTACCAAAGCCGATGGGCTCGCCATGGCGCTTGACATGAACGTCGAGCAAAAACCGCTTTTCTTGAACATACTGGCCCGACAACACCTCTTTAATGCGCTCTTCAAGCTCATCGGGTGAAATATCTGTCAAGAAACCCAGCCGCCCCCTGTTTACTCCCAGCAAAGGAACATCGGACTTAGCCAGCTCTCGTGCCGCGCCCAACAAACTACCATCACCGCCGACCACAATCACCAAGTCACAGACTTCGCCCATCATTTTTACACTGGAAACCTGTAATCCATGGCCGGGAATCAGGGCGCCGATATTTTCTTCGATGATGAGGTGGTAGCCTTCTACACTAAGGAACTTCTTTAGACGTCTAACTGTATCGACAACACGGGCGCTGCCCATTCTGCCGATCAAACCAATATTTCGAAAATGATCCATAAACCTAACACTACCTCATCAAGCCCAAAAAGCCCCAGCACAAAAAAACCGTCAACTCACCGCAGGCGCTACCAACATCAACGAGCTATGTTAACAGAATAATGTTTAATTCTAAGTCCCATCTCATATACTAAAGTCTAAGTTCACAAATGCGAGCCTTTAATGCCAGTTTTTTCTCCCCACCCTGCTGCCACGCGCGAGCTGATGCAGCAACAGGCAGCGGTTCACTCAACAACAAAGGAGGCGCTCGACCAAGCCAGTCGCGACTTGATATGGCTACTGAACAGCCCCTCTCTGCTCAAACCCGACTTACCCGAAGTTCCGCTCATCGAACTCCACGAAACTGAGCGTTTAACCACGGCTTTACAAGCGCCGTCACTGCAAGAAAAACTGCACACTCACCTCGCGAATCGAAAGAGCCGCTTTTTGGGCAACTACTTTGAACAACTCTGGGCATTTTTCCTGCACTATGGGTCAGAGCTGAGCCTCGTCGCGAATAACCTTCAGGTTCATGAACAAGGGGCCACGCTGGGTGAATTCGACTTTCTCGTCACTAATGCTGACCGTTCTCAATTCTGGCATCAAGAGTTAGCCTTAAAGTTTTACCTCGCATACAACGATGGTCACAGTACCCGCTGCCTTGGCCCACAAGGCAACGATAGGCTCGACCTGAAGTACGCTAAGCTGCTAAGCCAGCTGGCGCTTTCTTCCTTACCACAAGCGCAAGTCGTACTGGCTGAGTACGACATTAACGATGTCATTCCACAAGCGATGTTAAAGGGTCGCTTGTTTGTTCCGGCCTACGGAAACGATATTTGCTTCCCCGAGTATGTGAACCCAGAGCACCTCAGCGGAAAGTGGATACACCAATCCCAACTCGCAGCCTACCTTACGAGTGAATCAGATAATAAACGGAGGCTAGTCGCATGGAAGATACTCAAGAAATACCGGTGGCTGTCACCGCTTGAACTTGGCGCGCCGGGCCACCACCTAGATGACGAAGTATCGGATTTAGACGCGCTTATCAATAAAATTGACCTGCATTTTGAACATAACAGGCATGCAGTACTGCTCACAAAACTTTTACAACAGGGCGACACGCTAGCCGAAGACTTGCGCCTATTTGTTGTGCCAGACAGTTGGCCCCTGACTACCAAAGCCACGCCAGCCTTGTAAACCGCCCGTATGAACAACAAGTATCCGGTCAGTCGGCCTAATGCGCCCTTGAATCGCCCACTCCATGAGTCCGAACATCATTTTGCTGGTGTACACCGGGTCTAACAACACGCCCTGCTGATCATACACCTTGGATATAAACTCCGATAAGCGCGTGTTTATTTTTGCATAGCCGCCAAAGTGATACTCATGACAAACCTGCCAGCGGCCGCAAGCATCGAAATCTTCCAGCTGGTTTTCGATGCGCTGCTCTAAATCAACCGCCCCCTTGAGCGCCGAAAATCCGATGCATTGCGCTGACATGTTCGCCGCCGCCACCCCGGATAAGGTTGTACCTGAACCAACCGGGCACACAATATAGTCGTAATCGAAAGTCGGAAGCTCACCAAGTTTTACGAACAGCTCCTGAATACCCAGCACTCCTAGCGCGCCTTCCCCCCCCTCAGGTATGCACCAGGCATCAGGAAAGCGGGACATAAACTCATCTGAACGGTGCGCTTCGGCACTACTGCGATAGAGGTCTCTGCTCAACCATTGCAGCTTCATTCCCCACTGCTCACAGTCCTGCAAGGTCGGGCTTAGCTTGGCTGGCGGCTCACCTCTCACCACGCCAATGGTTTCGAACCCCAATACCCTCCCCGCATAAGCCAAGGCGTGCAAATGATTCGAATACGCCCCGCCAAAGCTCAACAAGCAAGATTTGCCTTCACGCCGCGCCGCCTCTAAGTGGTATTTAAGCTTGTACCATTTATTACCGGATATCTGCGGATGCACCTTATCCAGCCGCAGACAATCGAACTGCATCGACAAGTCCCGCGGTAAATTTACACTTAGGGACTGAATTTCCGGTAAACGATCAAACTGTGCTAAATTGCTTGAGGGTTTCATGCTAAATTCTACTCTTCCAGCCCATTACTGCGACCCACCATACGAAACTATAGAAGTGCAGGCCTCGGGCATCTGTGACTATTTCATTCATTTCCGACCGCATGCGCCTTGCAGCGGTCATCACTACCCAGCTCAAACTCGCTGGGAGAACTGATTTTTTCAAGCTGTTTACCACATAGGCTACCGTCACTTTCTCGATACCGACAGCACGGGTTGTCATAATGATCAAGCCAGGCTCTGTAATGCTCCTCGGTGACAAAACATTTGCTGGCAACATAAGAAATCGGATTTTCTGCGTACTGATAAATATCGTTTGAGCCCATTGTTATGTGGCCCGCTCCGGGGTGATACGCCGTGTAGACCACTTCGAGCGCCTTGAGTTTTTCGATAATGTCGTTGCTGCCTTCCCCGCTGCCCGACTCTTTTAACTCGTCCAGCTCGGCTCTGAGGAGGTCTTCGCGCTCATCGCGCAAAGCAAGATCAAGATTCCGTCGCTCCAACTGTTCCCGAAGCAGTACCAGCTCTGCTTCCAGCTTTTGCTTAACCAACTGCTCTTTTTCACCAGCAGAGGCGTTCTTTACCCGCTCCTTCAAGGACTCAACCAACTCAGCCTG
>JBFJVR010000249.1:0-4720 GCA_041624095.1 Oleiphilaceae bacterium | reverse complement strand
CTGGCAATGCGGTTGTTCAATACTGACTCTATTTTTCGGGAATATTCAAATTCCCGTGCAACCATGCGATCCTCTTCTGTTTCATCATTACGCGACAACAAGTTCCCGCGCTGATCCACGACAGTGACTTGCGACTTGTTCATCTCGGGCACGCTACCCGCAACCAGGTTAACAATGGATTCAACCTGTTCACGCGAAACCGCCGACATCGACGAAGTTTCGATCAGCACCGAGGCAGAGGGCTGACGATTATCACGAACAAATACCGAACGCTTGGGAATCGCAAGGTGCACACGTGCCGAACGGATATTCCGGAAACTACTAATGGTGCGAGAAAGCTCTCCTTCCAGGCCTCGCTTGAAACGCGTGGACTCCATAAACTGGCTCGAACCCAAGCCCTGTTCCTTGTCGAGCAATTCGTAACCGACATTACGGTCAGCCGAAATACCCGACGCAGCCAGCTTGATTTTTGCCTGATACAGCTGCTCGGCTTCAACCAGCAAAATGCCGGTTTTGGGGTCGATTTTGAAATTGATACCGTTCAAGTTAAGAATGCGGGATACTTCTTCCATATCCTGCGCAGCAATGTCCTGCATTAAAGGCTGGTACTTTGGCTCCTGTAGCCACAAAACAAGGGCCAAACCTAAGGCAACACTACCTGCCAGACCAATCATCAGGCCTATTTGCCGGAAAAGGCTGAGGCGGTTAATGCCGGTCATCAGGTCGCTTTCGCCTGAGCCGCCCCCCATTTCTGTCGCTGCTGGGAGATTTGCCGTGGTATCAGTTGGTACGATGGCCATAGTTCAACCCGTTACTCGCTAATGAGCAAGATGTTAAAAATAAATAAGCGTTTTGCGCTCGCATAAGACCTTCCTTACACCGGCATTTTCATAATGTCTTCGTAGGCTTGAACCATTTTGTTTCTCACTTGAGTCAAAGCCTGGAACGAGACCGATGCTTTCTGCGACTGAACCATGACCTGGGTGATGCTAACGCTAGGGTCCCCCTGCTCATAAGCCTTAGCCAATGCCGCCGATTGTTGCTGAGTATCGTTAACCGAGTTAACCGCCGATGACAACAAATCACTGAACTTGGGGACAGCTGATGGCTCTACACTGGGCCGAATGGCCGTAGGAGAAACTTCAGGACGCAGCGCTTCCGGCTGTTGTATCTGCGTACGCAGATTACGCATTTCTGCTAGTACCTGATTAATATCTGACCTGCCCGATACGGATCCAATTCCAGACATAAGCCCTCCGTCAATTTTTTGTAACTAACTACTCGTTAACTCTTTTTCTGCATATTACGGGCCAATATTTGACGCAACCCTAGATTAACAACAAAAAAAGGGGCACAAGGCCCCAAGTCATCAGCAGATTGACATAAAACTTTATTACGCAGCCAGCTCCGCGGCCACGTCTATTCCGTTTTCTCGCATTTGGGCCAGCTTGTAGCGCAAGGTACGCGGGCTAATCCCGAGGCGCTCCGCAGCTTGCTTTTTCTTACCGTTTTCCTGGCGCAGGGTGTCGATGATAATTTGATACTCGCGCAGCTTCAGGTCTTTACCCAATGCGCTGCGGTCCTCCTCAACATGAATGGCAACATCTCTTTGCTGCTCACTCCCTTCGGCTTCCCCTTGCTGTAGAATCCAGCTGGCAGACTCATCTATATCGAGACAAAAATCAGACGCCCGAACCAGCCCTCCGCTAGCCATGATCAACGAACGTTGAATCGCATTGTCCAACTCACGCACGTTGCCAGGCCAATGATATTGCAGCAATAAACCACGCACATCATCTGCAAACTCCATCGGCTCGCGCTTCATTTTTACCGCGTGCTCTTTCAACAAGCGTTCCGCCAGCGGCCAAATGTCCAGAGGTCTTTCACGCAGTGGCTTCCACATCATCGGGAACACGCTCAAGCGGTAGTATAAATCTTCGCGAAACTTGCCTTCGTTGACATACTCTTTCAAGTCCCGGTTAGTGGTCGCCAGCACCCGCACATCCAGCGGGATAGCTTTTCGGCCACCCACTCTCTCTACCTCCCTTTCTTGCAGCACTCTTAATAGCTTCGCCTGCAAGCCCAGATCCATTTCAGAAATTTCGTCTAGCAGCAGGGTACCACCATTTGCCTGCTCGAATTTTCCGGGAGAGCTTGCAATAGCGCCGGTGAAAGCTCCCTTCTCGTGCCCGAACAACATCGCTTCGAGCATATTTTCGGGAATCGCAGCACAGTTCAACGCGATAAAAGGCTTGTTTTTGCGCGGTGACTTTTCGTGTATGTAGCGAGCCAGTACTTCTTTACCCGTGCCACTTTCACCCGAGATCATTACTGTCGATTCAGATTCCGCCACCTTTTTCGCGACCTGAAAAAACTGCTTACTGAAGGGGTCATCTGCTATGGGCTTTGTTTCGCTATCGTCTTGCACCGCCTGACCGAGGATTTTAACAATCGTCTGTATCAGAACCTTTGGTTCAAATGGCTTAACCAGGTAGTCGGCTGCACCCGATTGCATTGCATCTACCGCATGCTTGATTTGCCCATAGGCGGTAATCAGCATCATCGGCAGGCCTGGCGCTTTTGCCTTTACCTGACGAAGCAGTTCATGCCCATCCATTCCCGGCATATTGACGTCGCTGACAATAATATCAACATTGCGCTTGTCGAGTTGTATCAGTGCTGCTTCTGCACAATCTGCTTCAATGTAATTCATGCCCGCCAACTGCAGTGTTGTACACAGGGCTTCGCGCAATTCACGATCGTCTTCGACGATCATAACGTTAGTATTCGACATTAGTCTTGCTCCTTCGCTATCGTTTTGCGTGCATTGTTCTTGCCGTTGGCAGTCGTTTGTTCGTATGCAGGTAGAATTAAGGCCGCCGTTAAACCCGGGCCAGAAGAGTCGACTTTAAAGACCCCATGATGCGCCTTCACCACCGCCTGCACGACAGCAAGCCCAAGTCCTGTACCCTGAGGCTTGGTAGTAAAGAAAGGCTCGAAAATTCTGCCATGATTTGACTCTGAGATACCGGGGCCATTGTCTCGGACTTGTAAGCAAATTGTGTTGTCTTTGCGGGCGGTAATACAGATGCTTAATTTAAGCTTTTCGTCTGCATGCTTCATCGACTCACCCGCTTCGATACTGTTATTAACCAGATTAAGGCAGGCCCCAACCAAAGCTTCGCGGTTACACATGATAAGTTTGTCGGCAGCACCAATACGCCAGTTGCATTCAACTTCGGCCTTTGAAACTACCGGGTCAATCGCACTACGCAGCGCTTCAGAAAAATCCTTTACGCTCAGTTGTTCGGCCAACCGGGTTTCTCCTTTGGCGAAGATCAGCATGTCTCTGATTTGATGCTCCAGATGAGTCAATCTAGACAGCAATTTTTCGGCACAATCGACGCGGACACCTTCGGCCAAATCGGGCTGGCATAAGTGCCCGGCATATAGCATGGCGGTCGAAAGCGGCGTGCGGATCTGATGCGCAAGGCTCGCCACCATTTTACCCAGCGAACTCAAACGTTCGGCACGGCTGACTTGCGCCTGCAACAAGCGTGTTTCGGTTAGATCACTTAGCAAAATCAACTGACCGGGCCCCGAGGTCATGGAGCGGGTCTCAATACGAACGCGGCGACCGTCTTTTAACGAAACTTCGTGGCCATCGTCGTGTTTGGGAGAAAAAGAACGCTTGATCACATCCAACCACAACTGCCCTTCCAAGGGTTCGCCAAGCAATTCAAAAGCAGCGGGATTGCACTCAGTGACATAGCCCTGACCATCAATCAATACCACTCCGGCGGGCAGAATCTCGAGCAGTGTAGACAAGCGCGTTGCCAGCTGCTCTTTCTCTTTTAATTCTTCCTGCCGCTGTATTTCCTCTTCAGACAGATCGCTCTTTAGTTGGCTGACTTTCTGTTCCAGGTTGCGATACGATGATGTTAACTGAGATGAGAGTTGATCAAACAAAGACAGCGCCTGCTCGACTGGCGCTTTATCAGCCTGAGAGTTGAATGCGTCGTGCTCAGCAAAGCGTTCATGTTCAAATAATGAACGAACCTCGGCAGGGCTAGGTGTCGGCGACTGACCCGCTGAGACACGGGATACGTTTGCCCGGGAATACTCGCTGGCAGTTTGAGTCGAATTTTCTGCAATCGATTCTGCGTTCACCTGTGCCATTCAAAATCACCTGTTAATCTGCTATTGCTCCACAGGCACGATAGCCTGCATCAGTATTTACAGGTGAATAAGCACATAACTGACCAATTTTATTTTTTTGTTTAATATCATTAGCTTATATAAATATCGAGGGCAGCATACAAAATCAAAAGCCAATTTAATGACGCCATATTAATAGCAGAACTTACGCGGGATATTAGAAGGCATAATTTTGACAGCGCCAGATTAGGCGTGAATCAGAGCTGACAAAGGCAAGCCGCGCGGTCGTCAGAAGTGCCTGCGCGGCCCGGAAGGCGTTATTTCCCGAACGGCAAAGTGCCTATTCGTTCAATCCATATTTGCGCACTTTTTCGACCAGCGTCGTGCGCCGGATACGCAGCTTTTCGGCAGCACGCGCCACGACGCCAGAGGCCTCATCTAGCGCCTGTTGAATCAAAGACTTTTCCAGGTTTGCCAAATAATCCTTGAGGTCGATGCCGTTGATCGGCAACAAGGCGGGGGAATCCAAACCAACCAAACCTGAGGCCAACTGCGGCGCATG
>JBFJVR010000248.1:0-4738 GCA_041624095.1 Oleiphilaceae bacterium | reverse complement strand
TGACGCTGGAGTACCTCGGGCACGCCGGAAAGGCCTCGGTGCTGGACGGCGGGATGGAGATGTGGGAGCGCGAGGGTCGACCGACCGTCGACAAGCCGACGCACGGTTACCCCGGGACGTTCGAGGCTCACGTGCGTGACGACATCGTCATGTCTGCGGATCAGGTCCGGGCTCGGTTGGGAGACCCGGCGGTTGCCCTCATCGACGCGCGCCCCAAGAACGAATACACCGGTGAACGGGTCGGTCGAAACGCCCGTGGCGGACACATTCCCGGCGCAGTAAACTACGAATGGACGCGAGCCATGGATAAAGCCAATGGTCTTCGCTTGAGGCCGTTCGAAGAACTAAGGCAAGAGCTTAAGGCACTGGGCATTGATCAGAACCAGGAAATCGTCACCCACTGTCAAAGCCACCATCGCTCAGGGCTGACTTATTTACTCGCCAAGCTTCTGGGTTTCCCCAACATTAAAGCCTATGCGGGCTCTTGGGCTGAATGGGGTAATCACCCCGATACTAAAATCGAAAACTGAACCCTTTAACCTATTTGGAAATGCACGTTCATGAATCTTGACGACCTGTTTGTCTACAGCCAATACCTTACCCCGCAACACCTTCTATCCAGATCTGTTGGTAAGCTAGCCGAGTGCAGCGTTCCTGCAATCAAAAACCCCTTTATCAACTGGTTTATTGACCGTTATCAGGTAGACATGAATGAAGCCGCGCTGAGTTCAGCAGACGACTTTACCAGTTTTAACGATTTTTTTACCCGCGAGCTAAAACCGGGGTTAAGAGAAATAGAAGGTGACGAAAAAACCCTGGTGTCACCTGTGGACGGTGCAATAAGCCAACTCGGCCCTATTACGCAAGGCCAAGTATTCCAAGCGAAAGGACAAAGTTACAGCGTCGTCGAGCTATTGGGCGGCGACAATGCGCGCGCTCAGCCATTTATTGGCGGCGACTTTTCGACTATTTACCTGTCTCCCAAAGACTACCATCGTATACATATGCCAATGAAAGGTACCTTGCGGGAAATGGTTTATATCCCGGGCAAGCTATTTTCGGTAAACCCGGTGACCACTGCAAAAGTACCACGCCTCTTTGCACGCAACGAGCGCGTTGCAGCCATATTTGATACCGCACACGGCCCCATGGCAATGGTTTTAGTCGGTGCAATGATCGTCGCCAGCATCGAAACGGTGTGGTCCGGCCTGGTTGCGCCACTAAAAAGAGATGTCATGAGCACTGCCTACGGAAGTGCTGCAAACGCCATTACACTTGAAAAAGGTGAAGAAATGGGGCGTTTCAAGCTAGGCTCGACTGTGGTGATGCTGTTCCCCAGAGACTGCGTCGACTTTGATGAAAAGCTCGGTGCCGAATCGGCAGTGCGTATGGGGCAGCATTTTGGTAGTTTGAAAGAAGCTAGAAGCTAGAAGCTAGAAGCTAGAAGCTAGAAGCTAGAAGCTAGAAGCTAGAAGCTAGAAGCTAGAAGCTAGAAGCTAGAAGCTAGAAGCTAGAAGCTAGAAGCTAGAAGCTAGAAATTTTGTTGGGCTCGGCCGGGCAAACAAGCAAAACAAACAGGTAAAACCAAAATTCCTGACACGGCAAGAATAACTGCGGGATGTTGGCCCAGCCGATAAAACTGTTCAGGCTTGCCGCGGGAGACACTTGCTACTCAAATAGCGCAAACTACAGGCCCAATAGAGCTTTACTTAGCTGCGCTCAATAGGAAAGGCCAAAACATCCTGAATACGGCTAAGCTTGCTGCGCAGCATCAATAGTCTGTCCAGCCCCAGCGCGACACCAGCGCTTGAGGGCATACCCGCAGCTAGCGCGTCGAGCAGAAATCGATCAATAGTAATCTCTGGTTTACCCAGTTTCACGCGCTGCTGGTTATCCTCTTTAAAGCGTTTGTGCTGCTCACGGGCGTCAGTCAATTCGAAATAGCCGTTGGCGATTTCCAACCCCTCAATATACAGTTCAAAGCGTTCTGCAATGGCATAACCATCGGCGGTTTCACCTACTTTTGCCAAGGCAGCCTGACTCGCGGGGTAGTGGTAAACAAATTCAGGCCCCTGCTTACCCAGCTCTGGCTCGATTAGCACGCTCAGCAGCAAATCCAGATTTTCGTCCCGCGACAAAACCGGGCCATTGTATGCGGCTCTTTCTCGCGCCAGATCACTTAGCGCAGCGTCACTCACTGAAAAAGGATCGATTCCTGTTATTTCGACAAAGGCGTTTCGATAAGAACGCCGCGTTGCAGGGCTGCACTGTAAGACCCCGAGGACTAGCTGCTCAACTTCATCCATTAGCTGCTCAAGATCAAAACCCGGTCGATACCATTCCAGCATCGTGAACTCAGGGTTATGACGTCGCCCGTTTTCTCCATCGCGAAAGCTTTTACAGATCTGGTAAATTGGACCACTACCTGCAGCCAATAGGCGCTTCATTGGAAACTCGGGCGAGGTATTCAAGTAGAAAGGCCGAGGCCCTACTGCATCGCCCGCAGATAAGTTGAGACTAACACTGTCCAACATGGGGTCGGTGGCGCTGGCCCGGCTAATAAGCGGTGTTTCGACCTCGAGCACTTGTCGACGCGCAAAAAAATCCCGCACCAAAGCATAAAGCTCCGCGCGGGCTTTCAGTTGTTCTAACTTGCAGGCGGGTTGCCACATTTCAAGCAAGCTTTGCTAGCACAGTGAATCAGGACTTGGCGCGGCTGACATACTCGCCTTTACGCGTGTCGATACGCAATATCTCGCCAATGTTTACAAAGAGCGGAACGTTAACCGTCGCACCAGTAGAAAGTGTGGCCGGTTTGGTGCCGCCCTGAGCGGTATCGCCTTTAAGACCCGGGTCTGTTTCTATAACCTCAAGCTCTACAAAATTAGGTGAAGACACCGAAAGTGGTGCGCCGTTATATAAGGTAACGACATAGACTTCCTGCTCCTTCAACCAATTAATCGACTCTTCAACCGCCTTGGCATCGGCAGCGTGCTGCTCGAAAGAGCCATCGGTCATCATGAAGTGCCAAAACTCACCATCGGTATAGAGGTATTCCATGTCGTAATCCATCACATCGGCAGCTTCTAGGCTTTCACCCGATTTAAAGGTGCGTTCCCAGACCCGACCGGACTTAAGGTTTCGTAGTTTAACCCGATTAAACGCCTGGCCCTTTCCGGGTTTAACAAACTCGTTTTCAATGACCGAACAGGGGTCACCATCTAGCATTACTTTTAGCCCGGACCGAAACTCATTCGTAGAATAACTTGCCATATTTTCCTTACCTGATATTGGAGGCTGGTCTTACTATTGACCAGAACATCTTATTAAACTGAGTGTTATACGCCATCTGCCTTTAAGTTGTCACGCGACGCTAGACGATGATTCGCTTTTTACTAGCCATCAACCTCTTTGAGGGTGTAGATTAGCAACCCCGACAAGACACTCGCTAAACCAAAGGCGCTAATGATACATTTATCCACTATTCCTGTCGAAGACCGAAGTAAAAATCATACTGACTGGAAAACACTGCTATCGCAGAGCCGCATGACAAGCGCAGAACTACTTGCTCGCGTCAGCCTTCCTAACCACCCCTTAGCCAGTGCAGACGCCGAATCCCTATTTGAATTGCGCGTGCCGCAGCCGTTTCTCGAAAAAATTGAAGCCGGCAACCCTCTCGACCCACTGTTATTACAGGTACTGCCGCAGCGCCGCGAAACACTTGAGCATGGCGACTTCGTGCCGGACCCGCTAAACGAAGCCAATTACACACCGGAAACAGGCTTGATACACAAGTACCACAACCGGGTTCTGCTGGTAACTAGCCCAACATGTGCGATTAATTGCCGTTATTGTTTTCGTCGCAGCTTTCCCTATGCAGAGCATCGTATGGCTAAAAGCCAGTGGCAAAAACCGCTCGAATACATTACGCAACACCCGGAGCTGGACGAAGTCATATTGAGCGGCGGCGACCCAATGACGCTGAATAATGATTACTTATCGTACCTACTGACGGCCCTCGATAGCATTCCACACATCAAACGCATTCGCATTCATTCCCGCATGATTTCAGCCCTGCCGCAACGCGTTGACGGAGGCCTGATCGCCCTGCTGGCGTCCCTAAGCACCAAACTGGTAGTCGTCTACCATTGCAATCACCCCAATGAGCTGGGTGAAGATGTCGCTAGCGCTGCCTTAAAACTCAAACAAGCGAATGCAGTACTTTTTAACCAAGCCGTATTACTTAAGGGTATTAATGACGATGCAGACACCCTTGCCCAGCTTAGTAAGCGTTTGTTTGAGATTGGAATTCTGCCTTACTATCTATTTACTCTGGACAAAGTAAAAGGCGCGAGCCATTTCGACCTGCCGCTAGACAAAGCCCGTAAGATCTACCGGGAATTACTCGCTCGCCTACCGGGATATCTGCTTCCAAAGCTGGCGACAGAGCTCCCCGGCAAGCAATCAAAATCACCTGTAGATCTGTATATAGAGTAAAGCCGACGAGTCTTTTGTTTGGTCGCAAAAGGAGCCCCAATAACTTCAGCAGGTTTTACAATTATTACAGTGGCTTACCCAGTTTTTTTGCGACATTTTTTGAATCCCTGCTATGCTTGATAAAGACTAATGCCCACTACACTAAGGGTAACTCTCGGTGGAGTTACCTGACTGGCAGCTTTTGTAAAACGACTTAACGGAATTTTCGATGCTTGGTCCCGAAATAGAATTAAACCTAACC
>JBFJVR010000247.1:0-4740 GCA_041624095.1 Oleiphilaceae bacterium | reverse complement strand
GTCGGCGTAAGCGACTTTCCACATCGCCTTGATCAGATCGAATTTTTCATTGTCGTTGAGGTTCTCGTGGATGGTCGAGGTAAATTCATACAACGAGGTGGCATCACGGGACAGGCCAATGGCCTGCTCAATTACTGCCGCGCTTTCGTCTGCGCTTAAATGGAAGCAATCTGATGCGAGGGATGCGATGCGTTCCATTTCACCCTGGTCGAACTGGTGGTCAGCTTTGGCGATCTCTATTAACAGTACCAGGCTTGCAAGCTCTATAGAGTGCGCTTTGTTCTCATAGCTTGGGTCTGCTTTGTTGCTAACCAGCCCTTTGATAAAAGAAATCATTGCCCGACTGCTTTTAATAGCGATTCGAGTTTGACCTGATCGGCTGCAAATTTGCGTATTCCCTCTGCCAGTTTTTCGGTAGCCATGGCATCTTCGTTCAGGTTCCACCTGAACTCACTCTCGCTTTGTCTTCGCAGGGGAGAACTGGTCTCGCCATTTGAATTTAAGGCTTTATGCAGTTTGCCCTGATCCTGATCTAGCTGTTGTAACAAATCGGGGCTAATTGTCAGCCTGTCGCAACCCGCCAAGGCTTCAATTTCACCGGTATTTCGGAAGCTTGCGCCCATCACTATCGTCTTGTATTGGCAGGCCTTGTAATGTTGATAAATGCGCGACACCGAAATGACACCAGGGTCTTCATGCGCCAGATAGTCTTGTTTATCGCTATTGCTTTTATACCAATCGAGAATACGGCCGACAAAGGGTGAAATAAGATAAACGCCAGCATCGGCGGCGGCAAGGGCTTGTTCGAAACTGAACAGCAGGGTGAGATTACAGTCGATGCCTTCCTTTTGCAGAGTTTCTGCTGCGGCAATGCCTTCCCAGGTAGAGGCAATTTTTATTAAAACCCGTTCACGCGATACGCCTTTGTCTTCGTACATTTCAATGAGGTTGCGTGCTTTGTCGAGTGTCGCTTGCTGATTAAAAGACAAACGAGCATCTACTTCTGTGGATATTTTGCCCGGAATTACCTGCAGGATTTCGCGTCCGATAGACACTGCCAAGTGATCACAGGCAAGAGACAGGCTTGATTTTGAGTCGGTATTGACTGCGCTAGCAAAGGACACTGCGTCGTAGAGATGGGCCTTGTATTGCGCCATGGCTGCGGCTTTCAGCAGCAGTGAAGGATTGGTCGTGGCATCAATCGGCTGCCACTTTTTAATAGCCTCGATGTCACCGGTGTCGGCGACAACGGTCGTCATGCTTTTTAACTGTTCTAATTTTGAGGTCATAATGATTTCGTTTTATTGTAAAGTTGTTGCAGATATTGGGTATATCTGAGATTAAATTGGGGCAGAAGCAAATCCATGGCGTTGTTTCCTTGCCCGAATTAGTTACTTCCTCGATAAGATTAAGACTTGATGAATTGACGGCAAAACGCAAGTACGCGATTTGTAAAATATGGCAATACTATGACCTTATATACAAAAAAGCATGTAAAGAACGCTAGTTTTCGGGGACTCTCTCAAGTGCACGAAGCAAGGTGTCGGAGTTTGCATCGGGTTTGTGCGCGTTTTCACTTAGGTAACGCCGAAACTGTTTTCCACCAGGCCGGGCATGGAATATGCCCAGCATATGCCGGGTGATGTAGCTTAATCGTTGCCCGGCCGCGAGCTGCTGATCAATATAGGGGACCATTCGGCGTACGGCTTCGTGTCGACTTAGGACAGGTGACGCGTCGGCAAATAATAATGCATCTATTTCGCTGAGCAAGTAAGGGTTATGGTATGCCTCTCTGCCCACCATTACGCCATCAATATGTTGCAGGTGGTGTTGGACCTCCGCAAGCGTTTTAATGCCGCCGTTAATGAGTATCTCTAGGTCAGGAAACAAGTGTTTGAGACGATATACGCGATCATAAATAAGTGGGGGAATCTCGCGATTTTCTTTAGGGCTAAGTCCGTCCAATATGGCTTTGCGGGCGTGTACGATGAAGGTCTTACAGCCAGATTCCTTGACTATGCCAACAAAGTCGATGAGGTGCTGCTCCGAGTCCAGATCGTCAATGCCGATGCGGTGTTTTATCGTGACGGGCAGATCGCATGCCGTTTGCATGGCAGTTAAACAGTCTTTGACGAGAGTCGGGTGGCCCATCAGGCAGGCGCCAATCATATTGTTTTGCACGCGGTCACTAGGGCAGCCCACGTTAAGGTTAATTTCGTCGTAGCCCCAGTCTGCGGCCAGGCGGCTGCATGCTTCGAGCTCAGCGGGTGAACTACCACCAAGTTGAAGGGCAATCGGGTGTTCTTCAGTGCTGAAGTCCAGATGTCGGCTCCGGTCACCATGGATTATTGCACCGCAGGTAACCATTTCAGTGTAAAGCAAGGTATGTTTGGTGAGGAGCCGAGCGAAATAGCGATAATGCCGGTCAGTCCAGTCCATCATCGGGGCAATAGAAAAAGTACGGTTAAGAGTCATCGAAATTAAAGCACTTGGGGTGAATCGACAAAGTCAGTAGTATGCCCAGATTGCCCATGCATTCATGCCGCGCTTCTGGGCCGCGAACCTTAACATAAACGATAAAAAAATGCGCTTCGCAAAATGTGTTCAACATCTCTCTTAAATGCGCGCTTCATACGTATAATAGCGCCTATCTAACCGCTTACTAAGTGGAATGCCAAAAAACAAAAGGACGCGTCATTTATGACACCCCGGTTAATCTTGCAGCTAGTGTTGATTGCTTTAGTCTCGTTTCTTTTTACGGCTTGTAGTCGTGATGATCCGCTTGAACTGCCCAAGAGCGTGGCTCAGAGCACCGAAGTAGAATGTGATGCACCCGAGGCTGAAAGTGTCCAGCTGCTAAGCGGCTTTTCGTTGCCCAATGTCGCGCTTACCCCGTTTTTTTCAGAAAGCATCTTTTCCTACGACGCTTCGGTTGGCTATTTGGTGGAATCAATTGTCGTTAGGCCCATGCAGATTATGGCCGACGGAAGCAGTTTAGTGAATCTTGAAGTAAAGGTGAATGGCGAGACAGTCCCGTTTGGTGAAAGCAGTAGCCCAATTTTGCTCGACTTCGGCATTAATGAAATCAATGTCACACTTAAGGCGAAAGTAAGGGCCATGCCAACGGATTGCGAAGAGTTTGCCGATGTCACACGTGTTGATGTGAACAAAACCTATGTGATTACCTTACGCCGAGCCAGCTTTGATGATCTAGAAACGCAAGACTTGGCGCCCAACCTGTTGAGCATTAGCAGTGGCGATGAGTTTGGCAAGGCTTTATCGATATCTGGCGATGTGCTTGCAGTGGGTGTGCCCAGCGAAGACGGGGATCAACGCGGGGTGTTTAATGCGCCCACCCTTGCTTCCGAAAATGACAATAGTGTGAACTCCGGTGCGGTGTATCTGTTTGAGCGTAGTTCGACTGGCGAGTGGGGCTATAGCTACTATATCAAGAGTTCAAATTCCGAAGCAGGGGACCGCTTTGGTCATAGCGTATCCTTGAACGGTGATTTACTGGCTGTTTCTGCTTTGGGCGAGGACAGCAAGGCCTCGGGTATCAATGGGCGTCAGGATGACAATATCGCTGCCGATTCTGGGGCGGTGTATCTCTTTGAAATGCGCTTGGGGCAATGGTCCCAGATTGCCTACATAAAGCCGCCTCAAAATGTCCCCGGCGATAATGATTACAGGGATAGCTTCGGGCATAAAGTGTTATTGCGTGGCAATGTACTTTTGGTGTCTGCCCCAGCAGAAGACAGTGTAAATGGCGAAGCCGTGGACTCTACCGAGCCAAACTCAGGCGCAGTCTATGTTTATGAGCGAAATTCCCAAAGTGGGGTGTGGGCTTATAAGCAAACCTTAAAGGCTGATATAGCCCGAACCAACGACAAGTTTGGCATGGCGCTGGCGATGTCGGGCGACACCATTGCAGTTGGCGCTCCGTTTGAAAACACAAACTCGACAAATATCGTAATGGGTGCCAATAAACTGGACGATCTTTTGAAGGAAAAACCGCCCAATAGTCCAAGGCTCGATACCTCAGCGATTGATTCTGGCGCGGTCTATTTATTTACTAAGACCAGTGGTTCATGGACCCAATCGGCCTATATCAAGGCCTCAAATATGGACCCGGGTGATGCATTCGGGTCAGCTCTTGCGATCAAATCAGGGCTATTGATAGTGGGAGCGCCTCAGGAAGATAGCAACGGAATAGGCTTGGATAGAAACAAAGCGAACAATGCCTCCGAAAACGCCGGAGCAGTTTATGTCTATCGCCGGCTCAACCAACGATGGGTAGAGACGCGCTATATTAAGGGGCAGTATACCCAAGCGGGTGCCCGCTTTGGGGCGGCGCTGGCACTGGATGGCAATGATCTTTTGGTTGGTGCGCCCCTATACGATGATATGTCTAACTCGTTTGTGGATAGTGGAGTCGGCCAGCATTTTGTTGAAACACCCGCGGGTTCTTGGTCAAACATAACCCGTTTTCACGGAGCTGCACCCTTGGAAAAGGCCAGTCAAAGCCTCGCGGTCAATCAGAATGCCATGGTATTTGGGGTTCCAGGCTTTAACAATCTTGAAACGGGTGTAACAATATCAAAGGCTGGGCTGGTAATAGCCGTTCAGTAGGTATGACCTGACAGCGGCGTCTAGCCGCTACCTTTAGTCGTTTTTTTAGGCGACACGAGTCGAGACTGCTGAAATTGCGATTGTTGTTTCTTATGGGCGAGTGAAATCGCG
>JBFJVR010000246.1:0-4767 GCA_041624095.1 Oleiphilaceae bacterium | reverse complement strand
GGCTGCGTATGTCAGACACCGTGGTCACTGAAGAACTAACAGCAGCAAAGTACGCTTCCAAAGATGCCCAACCCGCTAGTTTAATTGCATCTGACTCTGCATCTTTGTACTGGGATATGAGCGAACTAAGCGCTGAAAAACCATTAGAGGACAGAGCCTTTTCTCTGAAAGTTTCGAGTTCATTTACGCGGCGTTGAGTGTTTTCAAAGGTCGAATAATCGGCAAGAATGCTCTCTAGCTGATCTCTGACCAAGGCGTTTGTTTCGACCACACCACTTGAACCCGAGCCCACCGCTGTCTCCAGCAGCGAAACAGCTTCATCCAGGTCATTCGCCGTAGACACCAGTGCCTTAAGCCGTCCCAGTTCTGTCGTATACCCCAGTTGATTAATTGCGACGATAATATTGGCCAGCGTGTCCGCTTCACTCTGGCCCGAGGGAGGTGCGAGCGCATCCTCTGCAACAAGTATATTGAGGCCTTCCAAAGTACGATAAAAAGCCTCGGTGGCCAGGTTTAGTTCTTTGAGCGGGCCATTTTCCAGATCGACCTTATAAAATCGTAGCTCCGCATTTACCAAAGGGCCTTTCACCGCGGCTGCATCAAACACTATAGGCTGAGGCGACTCTACCTCAGGATCTTTAGGCAAGGGAACAAAACCTCGCTCACCCTCACTACAGGCAGCAACAAGAATACTTAAGCTAAGCGTGACAAAGAAAGGGAAAGACTTATAAAAGCGATTTGACATATAGATAGTACGTTCCGTTGTCTTGATATTTCGCTGGAAAAGACAGCCACAAAATTACGTGGCATTAATACACATTTGTGCAATGCTACAAAATAGAAAAATAGCTTACAAATGAACAAGTTCTGAAGCGTGAACTGTTAGACGAAAAGACCCGTCGCCATTGTTTTAATGACGACTGGCTACACTTTACCCGGGAGAGAAAAGCTAAAAAATACGGTTCAGGCCGTTTAGCGCAGCAACACGATACGCCTCTGCCATCGTCGGATAATTGAAGGTTGTGTTAATAAAATAATCAAGCGTATTTGCATCGCCCTCCTGCCCCATGATCGCCTGCCCGATATGCACGATCTCGGCTGCCTGGTCACCAAAACAGTGGATACCCAGTATTTTTTTGCTCTCGCGATGGAACAGAATCTTAAGCATGCCCACCGCTTCACCGGTTATTTGCGCCCTAGCTAGATCCTTGAAAAACGCCTGCCCTACTTCATAAGGAATTCGCTCTTCAGTCAATTCCTTTTCCGTTTTACCTACTGAGCTGATCTCGGGGATGGTGTAGATTCCGGTAGGCACATCATTGATGAAGCGAAAATAGCTGTTGTCGAGCACTGCAGAGGCTGCGGAACGCCCCTGATCATAGGCCGCACTGGCCAATGCAGGCCAGCCAATGACATCTCCCACTGCATAAATATTCTCGATATCTGTTCGGTAGTGGTCGTCTACCGTCAACTGGCCACGCATGTTCGGTTCCAAACCGACATTCTCCAGCCCCATATTGTCGGTATTACCAGTCCGCCCATTACACCACAAAAACGCGTCTGCCCGTATACGCTTACCAGACTGGAAGGTAACTTCCACACTGTTTTCAGTACCTATAACCGACTCATAGGTTTCGTTATGACGAACCAACACGCCGTTGTTTCGTAGGTGGTAGCTCAATGCGTCTGAAATTTCATCATCCAGAAACGACAATAACTTATCGCCCGGGTTAACCAGATCGACTTTTACTCCCAATCCGGCAAAAATGGAGGCGTACTCGCAACCGATCACGCCCGCGCCATAAATCACCATGGTTCTGGGGGTGTGACTGAGCTGCAGAATCGAGTCACTACAATAAATACGCTCATGACTAAAATCGACATTGGCCGGCTTGTATGGGCGTGAGCCACTCGCAACGACAAAATCTTTTGCATGAATGGTATCCGAAGACTGCCCCCCTCTTATTTCGACACGATTTTTATCAAGAAAGTAGGCCTTGCCATTATATAAATCTACGCGATTTCGGGCATAAAACTGAGTACGCAGCTTGACCTGCTTTGAGATAACCTTCTCGGCACTTTTAAGCACCCGGGGAAAAGAAAACCAGCGAGGTTCACCGATATCACGAAACATGGTATTGGTGTTGAACGTAATAATCTGCTTAACGGCATGACGAAGTGCTTTCGAGGGTATCGTACCGACATGTGTGCAGTTACCCCCAACTATTTCTTTATCCTCGATAACCGCAACGCGCTTGTGACCTTTAGCCGCATTCATTGCCGCACCTTCTCCGGCCGGCCCTGCGCCTATTACAACAACATCGTAGTGATACTCAGCCATTAACTATCTAACTCCCCTGATTCATCTATAAAGAAATCTATCTAATTCTGGTTTAGCGTTTAGCGTTTAGCGTTTAGCGTTTAGCGGCAGCATCGTATGCCAGCCCCGCGTCGTCATCGCTGAGCGCTTGGCTCTCTTTATCACACTTGGTTTTATCACCTTTACAGATGTCGCAGGCGACATCCATACCTAAAGCACTCATACCACCACAAGAGCCGGATATGGGTTTGCTGCCCATAAGCACACCTACAGACATAATTGCTACCAGAACTAGCATTGCAAGCAATACAACGAAAAATATTTCCATGCCTATCCCCGCCTAAACCAAATCTAATCTATTAAAAAGCGCGCAAATTCCGGAGAGTAGCTACTCACCAGATTGCCGTCTTTACGAAAAATAAAAAATGCAGCTATTTGGTGTTCGTGTGCAAACCTTAAACCTTCAGCCTCACCCATAGCCATCAACGCTGTTGCCAAAGCATCGGCATCCATGCAGTTTTTTGCGACCACACTGACTGATGCTGTTTGATGCCTTACCGGGGCTCCCGAGCGCGGGTCAAGTGTATGCGAAAACTTTTGCCCATCTTTGAGGTAGTAATTACGGTAATCCCCCGACGTCGCCATAGCTTGCCCATCTAACGCAACCACAGTATACGCCTTTCGGCCAGCAAAGTCTGGCTGCTCAATCCCTAGTACCCACTCTTTCCCTGCCAGGTTACGCCCGCTGACGAAAATTTCGCCACCTACTTCCACCATAAAATTGGTGTATCCGGAGTGATGCATTTTTCCCGCTACCACATCGACAGCATAGCCTTTTGCGATGGCCGACAAGTCGATAGAAACTGGCGTGCGTTTGCCAAGCATCAGCCGGGACTCATCAATAAGAATGTTTGACATGCCCACTGCTGACATCGCCCTGTCTAAGTCCTCAGGGCTAGGGAGCTTGCCATTAAAACCAACACTACCAAAGCCCCATAAGCGCACCAAAGGCTCTACGGTAACGTCAAAAAAACCATTGGTAGTCCGGTTTATCTCTGCCGCACGCAGCATAACACTCAGCGTCTCTGAGGCTACCTTAAGCTCACCTGGTATATCCATGTTATTAAATCGAGAGATTTCTGAATCCGGGCGATAGGTCGACATCAAACTATCGATGCGTTGCAGGGCCGTGCGGATCATGTCAGCTGTAGCGCGCTCTTCCTTGTCGGAAAGGGGCTTATCGACTATTAATTTAACGCTGTAAGACGTCCCCATGATCTCTCCACCAAACAGCACCTGATTGGGGGCATTACCATTGCAGGCAGACAAGTAGAGAACGCAACTAAAACAAAAAGAAAGGAGTGTAAATTTAATCACTTATAAAACCAGAAAAGGCCCTGCTACCGAAGTACCAGGGCCTGAGTATTACTTGCTAACCACCGAAGTCGTCCAAGAGAATATTCTCTTCTTCAACCCCAAGGCCTTTGAGCATTTCGATAACTGCCGCATTCATCATTGGCGGCCCGCACATATAGTACTCACAATCTTCAGGCGCAGGATGATCTTTCAAGTAATTTTCGTAAAGAACATTATGAATGAACCCCGTGTAGCCTTCCCAGTTATCCTCTGGTTGTGGATCTGAGAGTGCCGCATGCCAGACGAAGTTTTCATTCTCATCCTGCAGCAAATCGTACTCATCTTGATAAAACATTTCGCGCAAGCTTCGCGCACCATACCAAAACGACATTTTACGCGACGACTTCAAACGCTTAAGCTGATCGAAAATATGCGAGCGCATCGGTGCCATGCCGGCTCCACCACCGATAAAGACCATCTCGGCTTCGGTATCTTTGGCAAAAAACTCACCGAAAGGACCATATACCGTTACCTTGTCACCGGGCTTGAGGTTAAATGCCCACGAGGACATTTGCCCAGGAGGGTGATTCGTACCCGGAGGAGGCGACGCAATTCGAATATTAAACTTAACCAGACCTTTTTCTTCTGGGTAGTTCGCCATTGAATAAGCACGAATTACGGTTTCCTTGACGACCGACTTATACTGCCAGAGATTAAACTTATCCCAATCACCACGGTATTCGTCTTCAATATCAAAGTCCTTGTAATCGACTTCGTGTGGAGGGCATTCCAACTGAACATAACCTCCAGCCCTAAAGTCAACGTTCTCGCCCTCAGGGAGCTTGAGCGTCAGCTCCTTAATAAAGGTCGCGACGTTCGGATTAGACTCAACGGTACATTCCCATTTTTTAACCCCGAAGACCTCTTCAGGCACTTCGATCTTCATGTCCTGCTTAACAGGAACCTGGCACGCTAAGCGCCACCCTTCGTTCTCTTCGCGGCGTGTAAAGTAGGTTTTCTCGGTAGGTAGCATCGCGCCACCGCCATCCAAAACCTTACACTTACATTGTGCACAGGTGCCGCCACCACCG
>JBFJVR010000245.1:0-4775 GCA_041624095.1 Oleiphilaceae bacterium | reverse complement strand
TTGCGAAAGACCGGATTTTATCCCTCACCGACGAAGACGCCCATGGGTTTGGTGTTGAAGTTAAGTTCACCGAACGACGCGGAACCATTGATTATGGCAAGGTGATTAATACCCACTTGCCGGACGTTGACCTTGAGCCGTTCCGCAAGGAATCCAGCTCAGTAGCAAATATTAAAGTAGCCAAAGAGGAATAAAACGTGGCTAAGACTAAATATGAGGAAAACCCAAGGATAATTATTGAGTTATCCAAAGATGAGGCGATTTGGATTAAAGACATGGCACGCAACTATCTAGGCCCGCCTAATACTGAGTCTCATCACGATTCACAGATTAGAGAGGCTATATACATTTCACTGGACGAGGTAATTTAATATGTCATTCTGGAACACAAGCGAAGGCGAAGCCCTTAACCAAAACAACAGCGGCAACGCAGAAATGGGCGGCGGCGATCTTGCGCCCATCCCTGCGAACACTCTGTTGCGCGCAATCGTCACTGAGGCCAAGTGGGACGAGGCAGGCGGCGATCAAATCATCAAGCTCCGCTGGGATGTGGTAGACGGGGAATATAAAAACCGCGTCATCTTCCACAAGCTCAAGGTCTGCGACCCCGACGCCAAGAAGCAAGACAAAGCCAAGCGCATGCTGGCTGCGATTGCCCACAATGCTGGCGGGAAGCTGTTGGAGTGCGCCGAGATCAACGACGCCAGCCTGCAAATGCACCTCACCAACAAGCCTATGCTGATTAAGGTGCAGGTGTGGAAGATCCCGGCAGACCAAACCGATGACGGGCAGGAGCGGTCTGGCAACTGGGTCAGTGCCGTGGAATCGGGCAAGGCGTCTTCGGCACCGCAGCAGCCAGCGGATAAATCGTCTGGTGACATTGGTTTTTAAGTTACGACTAGGGGCAGGGATGCCCCTTATAATAATTGGAGGCGCTGATGAACCCAGACATAATCAACAAAGCAATGGTCGCCAACCAAGAGCGACGCCAGCGCACCTACCTTGGGCCTAGCGCCTGGAAGTCGTGCGATGCCGCCATGTGGTTTGCGTTTCGCCGAGTGAGCGGCGTAATTGAGCACAAGGCCGAGACTCTGCGCACATTCCAGATTGGCCACGCCTTGGAAGAATGCATGGTCGAGTGGCTAGAAACAGCAGGCGTCACCGTGGGGGCAAGAGAGGCGCAGCTAAAAAATCAATGGGGCGGCGTGCTTGGCCACATTGACGGCATAGCGGTTATTGATGGCGAGTTTTACTTGCTCGAAATGAAAACCGCGAACTCCAAGCGATTCAAAGACATGGTAAAAAAGGGAATACCCGATTATTACTATGCGCAAATTCAGATTTACATGTACAACAGCAACCAGCTATCTGAGCATGGTCGCAAGCTGGAAAAATGCCTGTATGTCATCACCAATAAAGACACCAGCGAGCTGAATGTTTTTATTGTCGATGCTGACGATAATTACGGCGAAATGGAAACTGAGCGCCTGCACAACATCATCGCCAGCGATGCCATGCCAGCGAAAGAGGAAACTTACAAGTGCAATTTCTGCGACCACTCAGCTGTGTGTAAAGGTGACGTGCCCGCCGCCATTGATTGCCGGACGTGCGCCAACGTGTCAATAAAAGATGGTCAATTTGTATGCAGCTTAAATAAGCCGCTAAGCGTGTGCGACCACCACGTATATCACCCGCACCTAATGGGCCTAATGGGCTATGAGGTGCAAAGTGTTGATGCCGATAACCTGGCGATAAACTATGGGAAATTCTGGATGGCGCCGGAAAAGTACCATGTTTATGAGCAGCCGACATTCACCAGCCGGGAATTCATCGACGCGCTTCGGAGCGGTTTTGTTGACGACGAGCTGGGCATGATGATTAAAGCCGAGTTTGCGGCGCGGGCCATCTTTGACGATTCGCCGGAAGGGGAGGCACCATTCTGATGCCATTGCGCTACTACCAACAAGACGCCAGTGATGCCGCATTTGAATTCATCATGCAATCAATCGACCCCTGTTTGATTGAGGCGGCTACCGGCGCTGGCAAAAGCCATATTATTGCTGACCTTGCGCGCCGTATCCACGAGGTCAGCGGCAAAAAGATATTGTGTACCGCACCGAGCAAAGAGCTTGTGGAGCAGAACGCGGAAAAATACCGCCAGACGGGCGCAAAGGCGTCTATCTTTAGTGCCAGTATAGCTAAATCGTTGAGGCACCCTGTGGTTTTCGGGACGCCGCTGACGGTACTGAATGCGCTGCACCGATTTAACGATTTTGCCGCCATCGTCATCGACGAGGCCCACGGGATCACGCCGACCATGATGCAAATCGTGGATCAGCTGCGCGCAAAAAACAAAAAGCTCCGCGTTATTGGATTGACGGCAACGCCGTACAGAACCAACACCGGCTACATTTTCCAGCACCATTACCAGCAGGGGCGAGTGCCGGAAGATCAGGCGCTAGACCCCTTTTTTCACACACTGGTTTACTCGATAGGCGCCCGCGAGCTTATCGCGAAAGGGTATTTGACGCCGCCGCTGATTGGCGAACACGCCGAGGGATACGACACAAGTGGGCTGCTGATGAAGGCTAATGGTAAGTGGGATTCTGCAACCGTGGAGCAGGCTTTTGTCGGGCGGGGGCGGCTGACTAGCCAGATCGTTGCTGACGTCGTGGATCAGGCACATGGCCGAATGGGCGTACTGATATTCGCTGCGACGCTAGATCACGCAGCCGAGGTCATGGAATCTCTGCCAGCCGACAATTCGCGGTGCGTAACAGGAGCAACCAGCAAGGCAGAGCGCGAGCGAGACGTTGCCGACTTCAAGGCCCAGAGGTTTAAATACTTTGTTAATGTCGGCGTGTTTACAACAGGCTTCGACGCGCCGCATGTAGACGTTGTTGCAGTACTGCGAAAAACTGAATCGCCAGGGTTATTGCAGCAAATCATAGGCCGGGGCGCTCGTCTGCATGAAGATAAAGACGATTTCTTGCTGCTAGACTATGCCGAAAACATTGAACACCACTTTCCTCATGGCGATGTTTTCGAGCCGGTCATAAAAGTTCGGAAGCCCTCTGAAGGCGATGGCGGAGTCGAGGCAGCTTGCGAGTTGTGTAACCACATCAACCATTTCGGTGCGCGGCCAAACCCTGAAGGCTACCCAATAGACGCCGCTGGCTACTTCACTGATCTAGCGGGGAATCGCATGGAAATGCCCGCGCATTTTGGCCGCCGCTGCACTGGCGAAGTTCTAATGAACGGCCTGCACACGCGCTGCGCCCACAAATGGTCATGCAAAGAATGTCCGGAGTGCGGGGAAGAAAACGACATAGCGGCGCGGTACTGCACCAGCTGCAAAGCAGAAATTGTTGACCCCAACGAGAAGCTGCGCGAAATTGCGGCTCAAGTCGCTAATGATCCATACAGGACGCGGACAAGCGCGATCAAGGCCATCCATATACAAAGCTGGCCAAGCCGCGATATAAACAAGCCAGACACTGTGTGCGTTACGTACCAGCTGGAAGACTACAGCAAAGATATTAGGCAGTGGTTTAGCCCGGACAGCGAGCATAGCAACGCTCGCAACGAGTGGGCAAAGTTTAGCATTAGCGCCTTCGGCCGGATTGTCAGCCGCGCAGATGCTATAACGCTGGGTGCAGTAATGCCCGACATGCTGATTTACCGCAAAGAGCGCGGGTCACGATATTTTAGAGTGGTGAACACAATATGGGAAAATCAACTTGCCCTCTCGAACACGTAGAGCAGGCCACTTTTGTGAATGAATTTGAAAAGGCTTGGCCGGACGTTTGGTTGTTTGCCGTCCCCAATGGGGGATTTAGGCACAAGGCGACCGCCGACACATTAAAGGCCGAAGGGCTGCGCCCTGGTGTGCCGGATATTGTGATTCCAGAGTGGAGCGTCTACCTGGAAATGAAGCGCCAGAAAGGCGGCAGGCTGTCCGAAGACCAAGCCAAGTGGCTTGGGTATCTTGCAGGGTGCGGCTATACCTGCATCGTAGCAAAAGGCTGGGAGGATGCGTTTAGGCAGCTTGCAGAGGCCGGGTATAAGGCGGATGGTTTTTAGAACAAAACAATCTTTCCGCCCCGCGCTCGCGTGGGGTAGGATTGGGGTTAACAAATGGCCGCAGGTGATCGCGTTGAGCGGCATGTTATATGGCGTACTAATTACTTGGAGAATGAAAAATGGAAAGTCTTAGCTTTGATGTTGTCGCAGACAAAACCGACGATATTGAAGATTGCGGAAACAAAGGTTGCGGATTTAATGTTGATGGAAAATGCACTGCAAACGGCACTGAATGTTTTGGTTATATTGACCCAGATTGGGAATAACCCTATAACCAAAAGCTAAGCGACGCCGCAGGCGGTCGCATTTGAGCGGCATGCTTACAGAACAGGAGGAACAACAATGAAACCTGTTATTTTATTATTTATTTTGCTATCGCTAGTAGGGTGTGGTAATACTTACTCACCTGACTCCCTTGAGTACGCCCTAAACAAGTGTGCTAACAACTTAGGTGTTACTGCTGTTAGGACTGTACACAGTAATGGATTCCTTTACGTTTATTGTAACGATGGTGCTCGATTTAGTATTAAACTTGCAGATGTTGAAAAATGAAGTATACACCAAGGAATGTGACTAATGGCGAATCAATCTGAATTAGATAACACGTACATGGTGGCGGATGTTGTGGTATAAAACACTTCTCTCACTTCTTCGAATGGTATGACCGGAAAAATGAGATAAAAGCAGAGCTT
>JBFJVR010000244.1:0-4779 GCA_041624095.1 Oleiphilaceae bacterium | reverse complement strand
CGATAGGCCTATTTACCCTTTATCGGGCATAAAAAAACCCCGGAAACCGGGGTTTTTTAACTTGAGTACCTAACTTATTAAGCCAACTTCGGCCCAGCAGTTACAATCGCTTCAGCTACGTCAAACTTCTTAAAGTTTTCGACAAACTGAGAAATCAGGTCTTTCGCTTTCGCGTCGTAATCTTCGGGGTTTGACCAAGTATTGCGAGGGTTAAGCAAGTTTGCATCTACACCCGGAATCGCTTTGGGCACATCAACGTTCAACAGCTCAAGGTGCTCGGTTTCCGCATCAATCAAGTCGCCATTCTGAATCGCAGCAATAATGGCACGAGTGGTTGGAATGCTAAAGCGTTGACCAACGCCATAAGGACCGCCGGTCCAGCCTGTATTCACAAGATAAACCTTGCTACCAAACTCTTCCATACGCTTCATCAGCAACTCAGCATATTCACCAGCTGGCCGAGGGAAGAACGGCGCGCCAAAGCAAGTTGAAAACGTAGACTTCAGTTTAGAATCCGATCCCATCTCTGTAGAACCTACCAGAGCCGTATAGCCACTCAGAAAGTGATAAGCGGCGCCTTCTTTGCTCAACAAGGAAACAGGAGGCAAAACACCCGTCATGTCACAGGTCAGGAATACAATCGCATTTGGCTCACCAGCGCGATTTTCTAACACACGTTTTTCAACATGCTCCAGCGGATACGCACATCGACCGTTTTCGGTCAGACTTGTGTCGTTATAGTCGGGTAGGCGCTGCTCATCATCGATCACAACGTTCTCGACTATGGCGCCGAATTTAATCGCATTCCAAATGATGGGCTCATTTTTCTGCGACAGATCAATCGTTTTAGCGTAGCAACCACCTTCAAGGTTAAATACTGTTCCCTTACCCCAACCGTGCTCATCGTCGCCAATCAAGAAACGGCTTTCGTCTGCAGACAAGGTCGTTTTCCCGGTACCAGACAAACCAAAGAACAGCGTGGTTTCGCCATCTTCACCAACATTCGCCGAACAGTGCATTGGCAATACGTCTTTTTCTGGCAGCAGGAAGTTTTGCACCGAAAACATTGCTTTTTTCATTTCACCCGCGTAACGCATACCTGCCAGCAAGACACGACGCTTGGCGAAGTTGATCATCACTGTACCATCGCTATTGGTACCATCGCGCTCGGGAACACATTCAAAACTGGCAACGTTAAGAATTTCCCACTCTTGCTTATCGGCAGGATTATATTGTTCCGGGCGGATAAACAGATTGCGACCAAACAGGTTCTGCCAAGCGGTTTCTGTACTGACTTTTACCGCAAGGTAATGATCTGGGTCAGCGCCAACATGCAAGTGAGATACATAGCTATCTTTCTCGGCCAGGTAGGCTTCAACCCGCTCCCAGAGCGCATCGAATTTGACCGGATCAAATGGTCTGTTAATGGGACCCCAGCTGATTGCATCCGAAGTACTCGGCTCATCAACAATATAGCGGTCCATGGGTGAGCGACCCGTTCTCTTGCCGGTTGTAACGACGAGAGAACCATTGGCAGCCAATCTGCCTTCGTTTCGCTCAAGTGCGTGTTCAACCAGAATTGCTGAACTCAGATCAACATAAGTGTTACTCACTTCGACCTCACTTGATTTTGGATTTGACCCCTTCGGGCCCTAAAAAATTTGGGGCGCCATTATGCCAAATAGCTGTACAAAAAACGACTTTTATCGTTTTCAAAGGCAGATTACCAGAATTATTTCACAGTTAATGGGACGTGCCGAGCTTGAATAACTGTAAAATTGCATTGCGATCAAAGCGATACTGCTGATTACAGAATTGGCAGTCGACCGTTATTACTTTTTCCGTTTCAAGTATTTGCAATGCTTCTTCGCTGCCCAGTGCTTCAATTGAAGCCAATGATCGCTCGGTAGAACATGAACATTCAAAGGCAACCGGTTCAGAGGAGTACAAACGCACCTGTTCTTCATGAAATAAACGATGCGTCAAGACTTCGTTGGTGCTTGCTGCAGCCTCAGAAAACTCTAGTGTCTGGGCAAGCTGCAATATGCGATTCCAGGCATCTTGATCTTCGATATTTCGATAATCAGGCAATTTCTGCAGCATCAGCCCAAACACGGCGCCGTCTTCGACTTGAAGAATAAAGCAGGTATCTAATTGCTCCGATAATTCGAAATAGTGCGCGAGGCAGTCAGCTATGGTCACTCGCTCTAAAGGCACAATCCCCTGGTAACGAGCGCCAATGTTCGGCTCGATCGTAATCGCTAGCTGCGCACGCCCGAGTAGCTTGTTAAACGGCTGTGACAGGTCTGCATGCTCGTCGTAGTGGGCAATACCCCTATATTTCCGCTTGTTTGTTGCTTCCGCCATCAGCAGGTCTATCGATCCCGCGCCACGCGCATGCATCGATAAGCGGCCATCAAATTTCAGTGTCCCGGTCATCAATACGGTTGCAGCAATCGCCTCACCCAGCAACTTGCTGATCTCAGTAGGATAAGCCTTTCCTTTTATAACCTGCTTAAAGCTCGTGTCTAAACGTAACCACTCACCACGAATCTGCAAGTCATCAAACAAAAACTTCTGGAACGTATCGCCTTCAATCATGCTTTTCACTTTGATTAATACCCTTAAAACGGTGTATCAAGCGCCGGTCTTTCTTGTTCGGACGCCTGAACGGGACTGGATGGCTCGCCATCTCAGCCTTTCTTTCTTTGACAAGCTGTTCTCTTTTGGCAATGCTTTCGGCTGTCTCCTCGTAAAGCAGCTGTGCCAAAGAGGCGCTTTTACGCTGGTTACTTAGTTCTTTAACTATGACGAGCTTATCGACCCAGCCTTGCCGAATCGTCAAGCTGACACCAACTTCGACAATCTTACCTGGCTTGCAACGCTGGCCATTATATTGCACTTTACCGCCCTCAATAGCCTCCTTGGCGAGGGTACGCGTCTTAAAGAATCTTGCTGCCCACAGCCACTTGTCGAGCCGGGTTTTCACTTCGGCACTCATATTTTAGGCACATCCGGGGCAACATGAAGAAAGTCATCCACCAGAGGAAACTCACCGCTAGCACGAACCGGCTTCTGACTGTCGGGGCAGGCAATTGAATATAAATGACGTATACCACTCGTTTTGGCAGAGCGCAGTACCGCTTCATTATCATCAAAAAAGGCAGTTCGTTCAGGATCATAATGCCGTTCTCGCTTCAGCGCATGCCAAAACTCGACATTCTCTTTAGGCAGGCAAAAGTCATGGGAACAAATGATTTCATCTATCATTTCGCCCAGGTCTGTTTGCTGCAATTTGAGTTCGATACTTTTGCGGTGCGCGTTGGTCACCAATGCTACGTCGAGTCCGTGCTGGCGCAATTCATGTAGAAATCGCTTGGCACTGGGGCGATACGCTATTTTTTCGGCGACCTCTTGCTTCAAAGCAACAATATCAATGTCGAGAGAATCTTGCCAAAAATCCAGACAGTACCAGTTTAGCGAACCGGCATGCTGCTGATACATTGCTTGTAGACGAATATTGGACTCCTGTTCAGATAGACCTTTTATTTCGGCATAGCGCAGGGGTAGATGCTCCAACCAAAAGTAATTATCGAAGTGTAAATCCAGCAGTGTCCCGTCCATGTCGAGAAATACCGTGTCTATCTTATTCCAGTCAATCATGAATCTATCTATACTCACTATTCTATAAAAACCGATGTATCGCCCGTCTATTCTAACCCGTTCAGGAATTACGGCACTAGTGTTGAGCCTCTGCTAACAACACCGCATCTTAACAAAAGCTAATTACGAGTTATTCATGCCTGATTTTGATTCCCTTATTCCTGCACTAAAAACCATTATGCGTGAAGCTGGCAAAGCCATTCTGGAAGTCTATGATGCCGCTGGCCCGATAGAGGTCAGCAACAAGTCGGATGATTCTCCGGTCACAAAAGCCGACCATGCTGCTCATATAATCATTGAACGGGGGCTTAAAGCCTTAACGCCCGACATCCCGATACTATCTGAAGAAGGCGGTCTACCCGACTTCGAGCAACGATCATCCTGGCAACTTTATTGGCTAGTTGATCCCCTCGACGGTACAAAGGAGTTTATTAACAAGAACGGCGAGTTCACGGTTAATATCGCGCTTATTGACCGACACCGCCCGGTGCTAGGGCTCGTCTATGTTCCGGTCAAAAACATCATGTATTACGGCGCAGAAAATCTGGGCGCGTACAAAGAACAAGAAGGCAAAATTAACGCAATTGAGGCAAGACCAGTCAGCTTTGAGAGCGATTTAAACGTGGTGGGTAGTCGGCGCCATGGTGCCGAAGCACTAGACAAGCTACTAGAGATCATTAGCCCGAAGTTCAAAAGCGTCGATTTGGTCAGCATGGGGAGCTCATTAAAAATCTGTGCTTTAGCTGAGGGCAGTGCTGACTGGTATCCAAGACTCGCGCTTACCAGCGAATGGGATACTGCTGCCGCCCACGCCGTGCTCAACGCCGCAGGCGGACAAATAGTCGACGACCAACTCAAGGAACTGACTTACAACCGAAAAGACTCGTTACTCAACCCGTTTTTTCATGCTTTCGGTGATCGCAACTTCGAATGGAGCACGCTGATCTCCATGGCGGAAACCCGGCAATCCGAGTGAGCATAAATAACAGGCTTAAAAAAACCGGCTTTAAGCCGGTTTTTTATACTTGTATCACTGTCTTATTCTGCTTGCTCTATAGTCTCGGAGACTTTGCGCCCATTACTGGTGCAGCCTAAACATCTGACGAAGGTCGTATT
>JBFJVR010000243.1:0-4804 GCA_041624095.1 Oleiphilaceae bacterium | reverse complement strand
GTGAAAATAACCTGCACGAAGCTTATCTGCGCCCCATGGTGTTTTACGGCGCCGAAGGTATGGGCTTGCGAGCGGATAATCTGAAAGCGCATGTCATTGTGGCAGCCTGGGAGTGGCCTTCGTATATGTCGCCTGAAGCAAAAGAGCAGGGGATCAAGGTGCGTACCTCATCTTATACCCGGCACCATGTGAATATCAGCATGTGTAAGGCGAAGGCCAATGGCCATTATATTAACTCAATGCTCGCTCTGAACGAGGCGCTTGAGTCGGGTTGTGAAGAGGCCTTGCTGCTCGATAACGAAGGCTACGTAGCCGAAGGTAGTGGCGAGAATATCTTTATTATTCGCGACGGCATCATGTTTACCCCGGAGTTGACCTCGTGTCTCGATGGCATTACCCGTAAAACCATCTTCACCTTTGCTGAAGAGCTGGGTGTCGAAATTCGTGAAAAACGTATTACACGAGATGAAGTTTACGTCGCGGATGAAGCCTTCTTTACTGGTACTGCTGCTGAGGTATTGCCGATTCGCGAGCTTGATGGCCGAGTGATTGGTTGCGGTGGTCGTGGGCCTTTGACCGAGAAATTCCAAACTATGTATTTCGACGCGGTAAAAGGCCGCCGTCCTCAAAACGCAGAATGGCTGAGCCTGGTTTAGAAATGGGCCTTTGCCAGTGGCCGGTGTCACTTTGAAAATTCTGATTGTCGGCCCCTCGTGGGTGGGCGATATGGTGATGGCGCAAAGCTTGTTTCGCGCTTTGTGGCAAAACTATGATCGCCCTCAGATAGATGTGTTGGCGCCGGGCTGGAGTCGGCCTATCATCGATGCCATGCCCGAAGTCAGTTCTACGCTCGACATGCCTGTTGGTCACGGAGTCTTTGGTTTGGGTGAGCGTCGCAGGATCGGCCGACAGTTGGGCGCTGAGGCCTATGATTGGGCGATTGTGCTGCCTAACTCCTGGAAGTCCGCGTTGATACCATGGTTTGCGCGTATTCCACGGCGTACCGGATGGGTGGGGGAGAGTCGCTATGGCTTGTTGAATGATATTCGCAAGCTCGATAAACGCGTGTTCTCGCTGATGGTCCAAAAATATGTGGGCTTGGGTTATCCGAAAGGAACCACGCCCGATCAGTTTGCCTGCCCGCCACCCGCCTTGCAGCCAGCGGAGTCGAACCTTAAGCAGGCGCTAGAGGCTTTTAACTTAAACCTGAGCTTACCGGTATTGGCCTTGTGCCCGGGAGCCGAGTTTGGGCGCGCGAAAAAGTGGCCTGAGCGGCACTACGCCGAGATTGCGCAACGCTATATCGCTGAAGGTGGCCAGGTCTGGCTGTTTGGTTCGCAAAACGATCGCGCCAGTTGTGAGCAGATTGCAGCAGACCTTCCTGACGAATCGGTACAGATACTAGCGGGTGAAACTTCTTTGCAGCAGGCCGTTGCTCTGCTTTCTGTCGTGCAGCAGGTGGTCGCTAATGACTCAGGTTTGATGCATGTTGCGGCAGCGCTTGAAAGGCCTTTGGTGGCCGTATTTGGCTCTACATCGCCGGATTATACGCCCCCGTTGAACGAGCAAAACGTGATCGTCAAAGCGGAGATCGAGTGCAGCCCTTGCTTCAAGCGGGAGTGCCCGTATGGCCACTATCGTTGTCTCGAAGAAATGCCGCCCGAGCGCATCTGGTCGGCGATTAACACCTTGCAGCTCGGTAGCGCAAAAAACAGTACTTAATTCGGCCCTTTGCTTGCGCGTCTATCTTCTTTCAGCTCCGGTCTCACGCTCCCTTCGCCAGATCACCTAGCACTGCCCGGGAAACATTATTTGTTCGATGCCGTCACAAATGATATGCCCGATCATAATGTGCGCTTCTTGAATGGTCGCTGTTTCATCTGCGGGTACGGCGAAACATAACTCGGCTACCTCTTTCAGCTGGCCCTTTGGACCGCTCATACCAATAATGTGGCATTCCTGTGTTTTAGCGGCTTCACAGGCCTTGATGATATTCTTCGAATTGCCAGATGTCGAAATAGCGATAAGCACATCTCCTTTCTGGCCCAAACCGGCGACCTGACGAGCGAAGACTTCATCATAGCCATAGTCGTTACCGATTGCAGTGAGGGCCGAGGTGTCGGTGGTGATGGCGATCGCCGCCAGGGCGGGGCGGTCATGCTTATAACGGCCAATTAGTTCAGCTGCTAAATGTTGCGCATCCGATGCGCTGCCGCCATTGCCTGCAAAAAGAATTTTACCCCCGGCTTTCAAGCTTGCTGCACAAAGCTCTGCCGCCTTGGTGATGGATGCAATAAAGTCTGCGTCCTCAAGAATACGCTGCTTTGCGTCGATGCTACGTTGAATATGTTTTTCGATACGTGAACTCATAAAATCGTCTCTTAGCGGTTGCTGCAGGTGTTGCAAGGCTTAAAGCAAAGCGGTGATTGCGCGTAAATTGCGGGCGACAAAATGACCCCGTGCTTTGCGCTCCAAGGCCGGAGTATGGTGCGATGACTTGCTTGTGTCTTGCTTGAAGAGTACGCGCTGACCCACTCTGGCTCGTTGCGCACAGAGTATATCCGAAGTGCTGTCGCCGATCATTACCGAGTGATTAAGCTTGATGCCAAATTGACGCATGGCGCGAAAGATCATGCCGGGTCTTGGCTTGCGACAGCAGCAGGGTCGGCCGAATGTACCCCCCACCTTGGGGTGGTGAGGGCAGTGATAGGTATGGGTAATGCGAATACCCCGGCGCCAGAACTCATGTTCGAGCCAGCGTGAAAAAGTAAAGAATGCCTGCTGGGTATAGTACTCGCGCGCAATCCCTGACTGATTAGTGACAATGATAATTAAATAGCCTTTAGCTTGTGCTGCTTTGGCGAGTTCGAAGATTTCTTCAATAAAGTCGCAATCTTCGCGGCGGTATACGTAGCCGTGATTTTCATTAATGATGCCGTCCCGATCCAGAAAGAGGGCTTTTTGCCTTCGACCTTTTGCTGGTGTAATAAACGGAGTCATATATTGGTTCCTGCGGTGTTTCGTTCGCGACTCTCTAAGCTGGCGAGAAGCGCCGATAATTTTTGCGCGACAAATTGATGGCCGCTAATGTCTATATGTGTTGGGTCGCAATAGTGTTGTGCCTGTTGCTGCGCAAAGTCGTCGTAAAGCGCTAATACCCTACAGTTCGGATGTCGCGCGGCGATCTGTCTCAGTCCGGCATTATAGCGTTCTATTTCAGTATTGCGGCTGGTGTCTTTATTGGGGACTGTTTCTATCAGTACGACCTGGCTGGTGCCTGCCTTCGCAATCATGGTTTCTATGCGTGCCAAGTACTCCTCTAAGGGAACGACATTATCAACACCGATCAGCTGGTTCAAACCCAGGCGCTTACAGAGCTTCTTAAATTTCTTGCTCAGCTTACGGCCCACCTTGCGCCAGCGCGAATCGGGGTAATAAAGCACGTAGGGCGAATATTTAAAGGTGAGCCAGGAGTCGACCAATCCATATTGGATACAGAGCAGGTCGATTCGGTGATTGTAGTACTCGCCGAAGTAGGCGCTTCCTTCGCGCGTGGTGCACATGGTGTGCCCGCAATTAACGACATTGAAATCGCACAGTTTAGCAAAATGCTCTGGGTAAGCTTGGCCCTGTATCGCCGGCGTCCCGAAGGTATTGCAGTCGCCCAGAAATAAAGCAGTGCGCATGATTATTAGTGTCGAGCCTTGTGTTATGAGTGGAGCCTTAGCGGTTTATTGCCTGGCCTTTTGCTTGGTAGTCAGCAAATGGTATTGCTTGTGCAGCACTTGAGCAAGCGCTTGCGGACTAAAGGTGTTTTTTACTTTGGCAAATGTAGGTTCTAAGTCTGTTTTAAGTGCGTCGAGATTGGCGAGTTTGCTGTCCAGCTCGCGGTGAAGCTCGGCTTGGGTTCTGGCTTTGAGTAAGCAGGCATCGGGCAATAATTCGCTTCCGGAAACCGGTGTCGACAACACGACTACTCCGGCTGACAAGGCTTCGAGCATACTGAGGCTTTGTCCTTCGCGCTCAGAGGAAATCAGCAGCACGTCCGCTGCGGGTATTACGCGAAACAGCTCGCTATGATGACCAGCTAACACAATTTTCTGGTGACAAAACTGTTGCAGGTGGTCGCGCTCAGGACCATCGCCAAATACGATCAGGTTCGCCGCAAGGCCATGAAAGGCCCGCATCAAGTGGTCGTAGCGTTTTACCGGGGCGAGTCGTCCCGCGGCAATCGCCAAAGGCAGGTTTTCATTCAACTCATAGCGCTCGCACAGATCTTTTTTACTGTAAGGCCGGTGCTCTTTTGCCATTGGGTCAGGCGTTTCAATGGCATTAAAGATGAGTGTCGATGCGAGTGGTTCGATGGCTTCTTGCACGCCCTTTCCGACTGCCAGTAAAAGGTGTGCTGAGCGCAAGGCGTACTGATTTTTTTTAGTGCCATGGGCCGTCACAACGCGCTTGCAGATGCGGGGGAGTAACGAGCGAACCCGGTGCAAGAGATACGCCGCTTTATGACCGTGCGCATGAATAAGGTCGGGCTTTAATTGGCGCAGAGCTTTGGCAAGGCTCAGCAATAGTATGGGGTTGCGGCGACTGCGCTTCATGTTCAAAGAGATAAAGTTACACCTGTCGGGAAACAAGCCCCGATAGGTATCATGTGCAAGCACGGTTACTGTGATTCCTTCCAGCTTGCCAAGTGCCTTGGCTTGCAGGGCGGTTTGCTTTTCCATACCACCTGGTTGCCCGGAGGAAGATGCAATAATCAAGGCGACATGAAGCTCGGAGTGGGACATAAAATTACTAT
>JBFJVR010000242.1:0-4810 GCA_041624095.1 Oleiphilaceae bacterium | reverse complement strand
GCCCGTAGCATGGTTTTGTGGTTTGCTACCAGCTTCCAGCTCTTGGCTTCAGGCTTCAGGCTTCAGGCTTCTGCCGTCTCCCATCTCCCATCTACCGTCTAACTTCTCCCGTCTCCCATCTAACGCTTCTAAGCCACTTTGCTTGATCAAAGTGGCGCAAAATCATCGCCCTACGGCACACGGATCCTTGCGGTGCTGATCAGGCTGGTGTCGCGGAAACTCGCGCTGCGCGCTCAAACAGTCCGCGCCTTATTCCAGCATGATTACGCCCAGCGGCGGGTGTGCCTGAAGGGCGAATTTGTTGCCCGTAGCATGGTTTTGTGGTTTGCTTCCAGCTTCCAGCTTCCAGCTTCCAGCTCTTGGCTTCTGGCTTCTGGCTTCTGCCGTCTCCCACCTCCCATCTACCGTCTAACTTCTCCCGTCTCTCGTCCAACATCTCCCACCCCAAGCTTCTCGTTTGCAAGAAATGATCAATTTCAATGTGCTTTTCGGTCATTGTGACAGGCTGTCGGTCGGCTATGCTAAGCCTGAGTCATCCAAACACGGGAAAAGACAATGACAAACGAAGCTCTAATTTTTGACGCAATTCGCACCCCACGCGGTAGAGGCAAGGCCTCTGGTGCATTGCACGAAGTAAAGCCGATTACCTTGTTGAGCAATTTGCTAACGGCGCTTCATTCGCGAAACCAGTTCGAAACAGCTGAGGTTGATGACATCGTTATGGGTTGCGTGACTGCCGTAGGTGATCAAGGTGCTGTTATCGCTAAAACTGCGGCATTGGCGGCCGGTTGGGACGATGATGTCGCAGGCCTGGTATTGAATCGCTTTTGCGCTTCCGGTTTAGAAGCAGTCAACACCGCTGCGATGAAGGTACGCTCAGGTTGGGAGAATCTGGTGGTTGCAGGAGGCGTAGAGTCGATGTCACGCGTTCCTATGGGCAGCGATGGGGGCGCATGGGCGATGGACCCTGAAACAAATTTTAAAACTGGCTTTATGCCGCAGGGCATAGGTGCAGATTTGATTGCTACCTTGGGTGGATACAGCCGTACTGATGTGGACGCCTTTGCCATGCGCTCTCACCACAAGGCCGCAGCGGCTTGGGAAAAAGGTGCATTCGCTAAGTCGATTGTTCCTGTGCTCGATCGTAACGGCCTAACAATACTTGATCACGATGAGTTGATTCGAGCAGACAGTTCTCTGGAGTCATTGGGCGCGCTCAAGGCTTCATTTCAGATGATGGGCGAAATGGGCTTCGATGGGGTGGCGAGAGAGCGCTATCCGCAAGTAGAAAGCATTAATCATGTGCATTCGCCCGGCAATTCATCGGGTATCGTCGATGGCGCAGCGGCCTTGCTAATAGGTAGTGAGCTGGCTGGTAAGCAGTTCGGTATGAAGCCGCGAGCGCGTGTCGTCGCTACAGCTGTTGTTGGCACTGACCCGACTATTATGTTGACCGGGCCTGCGCCAGCTGCGCGCAAGGCCTTAAAAGTTGCCGGTATGGATATCAGCGATATTGACCTGTTTGAAGTAAACGAAGCTTTTGCTTCGGTGGTGATGCGATTCATGGATGAAATGGGTGTAAGTGAAGATATCGTCAACGTTAATGGCGGTTCAATCGCGATGGGGCACCCTTTGGGAGCCACTGGCGCGATGATTCTTGGCACCTTGTTAGACGAGCTAGAAGCACGTGATTTAAAAACGGGTCTGGCTACCTTATGTGTGGGTGGTGGTATGGGCATCGCGACGATTATCGAGCGCGTATAAAGACTAGGGGAAAGATTATGAGTTCAGTGATTTACGAGAAAGATCAGGACAACATCGTTCACCTGATTTTGGATAAGCCCAATGCAAATGCCAACCTGATGGACGCCGAGTTTACCGACTCATTGGTTGAAGCTGTTGCCAAACTACGTGAAGACGAGTGGAGCGGGGTGATTTTTCGTTCGGCAAAGTCGACATTTTTTGCTGGTGGAAATCTAGATGACCTGTTTGCGACAAATAAAGAGAATGCTGCTCCCTTGTACGAGATGGTCACCAAACTGAAAGTGGCTATGCGTGAGCTTGAAACATCAGGTAAACCAGCGGTGGCCTGTATTAATGGGGCGGCACTTGGCGGCGGGAGGGAGCTGGCTTTGGCTTGCCACCACCGAATCGCCTTGAGCAAGGGAGTGACGCTTGGTTTGCCTGAAGTCACACTTGGTTTGTTACCCGGTGGTGGTGGCGTGGTGCGAATGTCGCGTTTATTAGGTTTACAGGCGGCCCTGCCTTTCTTAACCGAAGGGCGCCAGTTTAAGCCGCAAAAAGGCAAGGATCTGGGCCTGATTGATGAAATCGTTGACAGCGAAGAACAATTGCTTGAGTCGGCAATTACATGGATTAAGTCCAACCCTAAAGCCCAGCAGCCTTATGATGTGAAAGGTTATAAGGTACCTGGTGGTACGCCGACGCATCCTGCTTTAGCAAAAATGCTACCGATTGCGCCAGCAATGATGCGCGCACAAACCAAAGGTACTTTGCCTGCCCCTGAGTCGATTCTAGCGGTCATGGTTGAAAGCCTTCAGGTAGATATAGATACCGCGATGCGCATTGAATCACGTTATTTTGTCGAGTTGGTATGTGGCCAGGTTTCGAAAAATATGATTGGCACATTTTGGTACCAATTGAATGAAATTAAAGCCGGAGCAGCGCGCCCAGAGGGCGTCCCTCGTGGCAAAGTGACTAAAGTCGGCGTTTTGGGAGCCGGCATGATGGGTGCCGGTATTGCCTATTCTTCGGCTTGTAAGGGCATAGACGTAGTATTGAAAGATGTCAGTCTCGAAAATGCTGAAAAAGGAAAAGCCTATTCGGAAAACCTGTTAAGTAAAAAGGTGAAGAAGGGGCGTTTGACCTCAGATCAGCGCGACAGCACCCTAAATGCCATTCACGCTACAGATCAGGCTAGCGATCTGGCTGGCTGTGATCTGGTCATAGAGGCCGTGTTTGAAGACCGGGCACTAAAAGCTAAAGTGACTCAAGAGGCGGAAGCCCAGCTAGAAGCAGGGGCTATTTTTGCTTCGAACACCTCGACCCTGCCAATAACAGGCTTGGCTGAAGCTTCAGCGCGACCAGAAAACTTTATCGGCCTGCACTTTTTCTCGCCGGTAGACAAAATGCCTTTGGTCGAAATTATCTGTGGCGCAAAAACTTCGGATGAAACCTTGGCCAAAGCCTACGATTATGTGCTGCAGATTGGAAAAACGCCGATTGTGGTCAACGATAGCCGGGGCTTCTTTACCTCGCGGGTATTTGGCACCTTTGCCAACGAAGGTATGGCAATGCTGGGAGAAGGCATACCCGCCGCCGCAATCGAAAACGCCGCATTCCTGGCTGGCTTCCCGGTGGGCCCGCTAGCGGTGACTGATGAAGTGAGCTTGACCTTGGTTGAGAAAATAAGAAACCAGACTATCAAGGACTTAAAAGCAGAAGGTAAGGATTATCTGCAAC
Organism: Oleiphilaceae bacterium; assembly: GCA_041624095.1. GTDB lineage: Bacteria > Pseudomonadota > Gammaproteobacteria > Pseudomonadales > Oleiphilaceae > PZPK01. The sequence continues at coordinate 1,327 of JBFJVR010000242.1, read as the reverse complement.
ATCCTGCAGACCCGGTTGTAGACCGTATGTTGGAGGCAGACCGTGCCGGAAAACTCGCTGGCGGTGGATTCTATGATTATCCGGCCAATGGCAAAAAGCATCTATGGTCGGGTTTATCGGAGTTGTTTGCCAAGCCGGAACGAGATTACGGGCTCGATGAAATCAAAGACCGTTTGTTGTACGTACAGGCCATCGAAACAGTGCGCTGTGTTGAAGAAAAAGTACTGACCAGTGTCCGGGATGCCAACATCGGTTCCATTATGGGGATCGGATATCCGGTCTGGACCGGCGGTATCTTGCAGTTTATCAACCAAACGGGGATTGCCGAGTTTATTCGTCGCGCTGAGCAGTTAAGCGAACAGTGCGGGGAACGCTTTGCTGTACCGCAATTACTGCGGGACATGGCAAAAGATGGTTTGAACTTTAAAGATTGATCGACGCTAGGGGCAGGCTCGAGAACGAGTCTGCTGTTGCCTGTTTTTTCCTTAAGCGCACTAGCATGCGGTTCCAAATAATATAAGTGAGAAAATGATGATTAAGCGCACGGTATTTGAATCTGAACACGAAATGTTTCGTGATAGTTTTCGCAAGTTTTTGCAAGAAGAAGCCGTCCCTCACCACGAGCAGTGGGAGGAAGATGGACAGGTTTCAAGAGAGTTGTGGACCAAGGCAGGCCAACATGGCTACCTTAGCCCAACTGTTCCTGAAGCATACGGCGGTGTTGGGGCGGACTTCCGTTACAATGCAGTCGTAGACGAAGAAGTCGCTCGGCTTGGGCTGAGCGGCATCGGTTTCGGTCTCCATTCCGATATCGCCGTGCCATACATCATGGCTTACGGTACAGAAGAACAAAAACAAAGATACCTGCCAGGGTGTGTCAGTGGCGAGATCGTGACAGCGATAGCGATGACAGAACCAGGCACCGGTTCGGATTTACAAGGTGTAAAAACGAATGCGGTATTGGATGGAGATCACTATATTCTTAATGGCTCAAAAACCTTTATTACCAACGGGCAAATGGCTGATTTGGTGATAGTAGTAGCCAAGACCAATCCCGAAGAAGGTGCAAAAGGCACTAGTCTTCTTCTGGTTGAAGCAAATTCACCCGGCTTTGAAAAAGGCCAGAACCTGAAAAAGATCGGCATGAAAGCGCAAGACACGTCGGAGCTGTTTTTTCAGGATGTCAAAGTGCCTAAGGAAAACCTGCTAGGCGCAGAAGGCATGGGGTTTATCTATTTGATGCAGGAGTTGCCACAAGAGCGTTTGTCGGTCGCGTTAAATGCGATTTCCGGTTCCGAATCGATACTAGAGCAGACCGTAGCCTATG
>JBFJVR010000241.1:0-4818 GCA_041624095.1 Oleiphilaceae bacterium | reverse complement strand
CGCAGATGGCCAGGAAGGCTTGGAGTTTTTAAGCAACAACAAAGTTGACTTGATTATCACAGACCTCGATATGCCTGTTTTAAACGGCTTGGATATGGTGAAAGCGATTCGGGCTCAACGAAGCTTTGCGGCTACTCCTATTTTTATGATCACCTCGGAAGGCGAGGAGTATCGACAAAAAGCACTCGATATAGGTGTTACCAACTTTTTCAACAAACCAATGGCGCCAGAGTCGCTGACCCCAGCCATCGAAGAATACCTGTTGCGCAAGTAAAGCGGTAGGGTGTGGTGTAGTGATTATTTTTGCTTGTTGCCAAATTTAGGGGCGTTTGCTGTTATGTTCGACGAGGGAGAGCAAATAATGTGGCTGGTCAGTTGCTTATTGTTAGCGACTATACTGTTGGCGTTTTTTGCATTGAAATGCAGCAACAAGCGCGGGCCTAAACCTTTCTTACTGTTCGGTGAAGAGCAAAATGCTGTACCTGAATTGGATGATGGCCCAGACCCAAGGGAAGACTTTGTTTGTATAAGAACGAAGACTGGCAGTATTGTCCGATGCGGAGATGTGTTGGTTAAGGCAACGCGGCGATGAAAATAGCCTACCTGCAAAGCAAGCCCGAACGTAGTTGTATGTTGTTTAACAGCAGTGCCTCGCGGCGAGTCGAGCTATATGTTCACAGTAATCTGGATGCCGAGTCTTATACGCTAATTTGCCTGGCGGGAGCGAATGAGCAGTTCGAACGGCAGCGTTGCATGGGGCCTTTTGCGTCGTCGGATCTCGCCAAGGGGGCAATGAATGCACTGATTAGCTCATTGCAAAACGAGGGCTTCGAACTTATAAGGGGCGTATCGATATGGGAATTAGCGGCTGCTGATTTAGCGCGAAAAGTACGCACTGAACGTGACAAGCATCCCGTCGATACAGGTTTTGTGCCTTTGGGAATAGTCCCCGAGCGGCCATAAACTATCGCGGTATTCACGCTGCCAGTGCGAACTGCGCTAAGTTTTCCGGTGTGCACTTGTCTTGATGTATAATGAGCAACTTTATTCAGAGCGAAACAGCGTAGCTATCAATGACCTCCAACCAGAGTATGACTTCCAATCGCAGTATCGCACCCCTTCGTCGGCGGCCATCCCAGGATCGTGGTAAAGAACGCTACGACCTGATAGTGCGGGCAACACAGCATTTGGTGGGTGAGCGCGGTAACGATGATGTCAGTATTCGCGATATCGCCAAAGAGGCGGGCATTGCGCCAAGCTCCATTTATCAGTACTTCAACGATAAGAACGCGATTATTGTCGCCATTATGGAAGACTATTTTGACCGTAGTTTTGAAGCCCTTAAAGCTCGGACATCATCCGCTTCGAATCTGAGTGAATGGGTACTGGCACTCGAAGAGTCGGTCGACTTTTTTATCAACATGATTATGGAAGACCCGGGTTGGGCGACGATATGGAGCGGTATTCAGGCCAGCCCTGCCTTACGGGATATTGATAACGAAGACGCCCTGCGTAACGCCCATTTGCTTAAGGAGCAAATTCTGCATTTTTGCCCTTACGTGAGTGCTAAAGAAGCGCTTGCTGCTTGTGTATTGCTGGTCCAGCTGGTGGGCTTAACTGCCAGGTTAGCCTTGTTTTCGGATACGCACCTGCGAGACGACTTGATCTCCGAGTTCAAGACTATTCTACGGATGAGAATAAAAGCGCTGGCCGCTTAAGCGTGCTCTTAAATACAGGGTGGGCGTGTTTTTCGCGCAGAGTTTTGCGAAAACTGTGATAGCTTTTCCCGATTTCTTTTTGCATGAACCTGTTTAGCCCAGATGCGCCTGAAAAGCCCAGCGCCGCAGCGGTATCTTCTATTCCTTTATCTTCGATCAGAATATAGACCTCCAGCAGGGTCAGTCTGACCTGCTTGCAAAGGTCACGATAGGTGAGTTGTTTTTCTTTGAGTTTTTTCTGTAGCCAACTGATAGAGCAATTTAAGCCTTCGGCTGTCTCTCGTATGCTGAACGCCTCCGGGTGGTGCTTCATTAAATAGCATACAACCCGGTAAATTGTACCGGCGTCTTTGGCGCTGTTTGCCCAGAACTTTTGACACTTTAACAGGTAGATTTGATGCGCCGTGTGGTCGGCGGTTTTGAAGGTGCGATTTTGCCAACAGGTGTCTATCTCAAAAATGGCGATAGGGGAGTCAAAGAATACCGGGCAGTTAAATGTTTCACGGTAGTCGAGCCAGTAGTCGGGCTTCGAAAAGGAAAAGTGCAGTGCCTTGGGTCTAAACGCAGAGTCATAGACCAAATGAAATAGGTTCAACAAATAAAGGAACGTGGACTCTTCAGAAAATCGTTGCAGTGGTGCAGACATGTTGGGGGTAAAGGGAAAGACAATACTGAATTGGGTTCCTTGGTCTGTGCGTGACACGTAAGGGTAGAAGTAATTGCCCATTGACTGAAAGGGTAGGTCGATAAGCTGGGCAGCCTGCGCCATGTTTCGGGCTGTAATGAGTGCACGGGTAAAATTGCAGAGTATGGGCGGGTTAAGCAGTTTACCGTAGCGCATCCCCAAGTCTGACTGGACGTTATTGTCGTATTCCAAGTTGACGACTTCATTGAAAACTTTGCGAATTTGTCTTGGGCTTTGAACTTGCTCAAGTTGGTAGTGCAAATTACGGTGGTACTTATGAGGCCTTGCGGCTTGTAGTACCAGCGCCGGATAGAGGTCGTCGAACATAGTTATTTGTCACGGATGTCATTAATTATTATTGCTCCCGCAGCCGATGCAAGTTCACAACATTACATACAGGCATGGCAGGGGGAGTATAGATAAATTGTTATCAAATAGATTGTATCTTCTGAGACATTAGCTGAACGGTGTCACTGTTCTCACTTGCTACCTAGAGTTTTTCAAAATAAATATAGATTGGAGGATTTATACGCGTTTTGTCTTGGGGGGCGAATTTTAATTGCCAATAATAGAGTGGCTATTGTTAAAGCGGCATATGAGCTGCATTAACCTAGTTCATTGAGATCTAATCTATCTATTTAGGGGGAGGCCTTTTTGGCTCTCCCTTTTTTTATGCCTGTTGGGAGAAGAGTCAGAAGGGATGCGTGAGATGGAAGAAGGGAGAGGCAAGAAGGGAGACCATATACGGGAGATGATGAGGGGCATTTCCGAGTAGACAGGAGTTTAGGCCTTGTAATCACGACAAGCACTACGCGATCACAAATTGGTATCAAAATGAACAATGTTCTTGTATAACTGTTTTAGCTTGTTATAGTGAGACACGTTTAATACGTTTTGTTGATCTAAGGTAGAGGGTTAGTGGTATGAAGGGGAGTAGGTTATACATCATCGCATTGGCGTTCGTCGCCGTTTTTCTTAGCGCCTGCGGCCAAAAAAACACACCCAACGAGCCTAGGCCCAAGGTTAAACTCGATGCTGAACTAAGTGCATTATATGAATCCAGCTGTGCGAATTGTCATACCGTCGCGGCGACTGGCGCACCGTTAACTGGCGATGTGGCGCGTTGGGAAGAGTTAATGGATAAGGGCATGGACGTGCTAATGGTAAATGTTATCAATGGGTTTAAAGGTATGCCGCCCGCTGGCCAGTGCTTTGAATGCAGCCCCGAGCAGATGGAGCAACTAGTATTGTTTATGAGTCAGCCTGAAAATTAGGCAGGCTGGGGCGTAACAGGGATCAATGCATTAATAAGAGTAGATGGTTTAAAAATAGAGGGCTAAGGTCTTTAGCCCTTTTTGTGGGTCTTGCTCTTTGATTTCGTCTGCGGTGCTTATGTGCTCAATCCGCTTGAGAGTAGGAAAGGTCTGCTCCAAATCGGTTTTAAATTCACTGATACTCGCCTGTGGATTGTTCAGACAAGCGAACATAATGCCATCGGGCGCTAGGCTGCTATGACAAAATTGCAGTAGTTTTTTGTAGTCCTTCCAGCCATGAAACGCCTTCTTTTGATAGGGAGGCGGGTCAATGATGATCAAGCCGTAGGGTTCACGGTTTTCGAACCAGCGATCCGATTTCAGAATGTTGCGTTTGTAGAAGGCAGTTTTTCCGTCGTGAAGCTTGTTCTTCTGGTGGTTTCGTTGCGCAATTTTGAGCACATTGGCAGCCATATCGACATTGTCGACCTGGCTTGCGCCGCCCGCCAGTGCAAACAGCGAGAATACTCCGGTGTATGAAAACAGGTTGAGTACCCGCTTGTTGGTACTGTTTTGTCTAAGCCAGTGCCAGCCTGCGCGCATATCGAGAAACGCGCCTGTATTGCGATTTTTACCAAGACTGATAGCACACTGAATGTCATCATCGAGCGGAACCCACGCCTCAAGTGGCAAATCGCTTGCTGAAACAGCAGGGAGTGTCGCGTCGCCATCCTGAGTACGCGAGGCCAATACTTGAGTTTTGAATTCCGGCCACTCGCGAGACTGAACCAGTATCGCCTTAATAAAATCGTAACGGTCGAAGGTGTCGCGCAGCAGCGATTCAAGCAAAGTAGTAAGTGCTGGTTCAAAGTTCTGAACAAATAGATACGGCGGATACCACTCGATATTCAGTTGTTCAAAGCCAGCAAAGCATTTACCCCGGCCATGGAATACGCGCCGGGCTATGTGTTTTGACTGTTCCAGATTGGAGCAGATCTCGTGCTTTAGCGATGCTATATCGCATGGTTCAGTATGCATGTCGTATCCAAAAATTGCGTATTTTGCCCGATTAAGTAAGACCATAAAAGGTTAAATTAGCCAGATTGTGCCATTGGAAAAATTGACTCATCATTTTGATGTGTGGAATTCATCACTACGGTGG
>JBFJVR010000240.1:0-4839 GCA_041624095.1 Oleiphilaceae bacterium | reverse complement strand
TTCACTTGCGGTCTCAGCGAGGGACTTCTCAGCCTGCCACTGGTCGAAAAAAATCCCCTTTTCAGCCAGAAAAGATTTTATCTCTTGCGGCTCACTAATTTGGGTGTCGTGATCAGGAATCGTCAATATTGCCATTGTTTGATCTCTTCTCGAAAGTCATTTGGGGAGCGAGAGCCACTTTAGCTCGCACTCAAACAGAAATTGAAACACTTCTAAATGTCGTTTCGCGTCTTGCAGGGTGGCTCCCCAAGTGTAAAAACCATGGCGTTCGATGAGCATGCCATAGCATGAAGGGTTGTTCGCAAGATATTCCGCCATCTGCTCGCTTAAAGCGGCGATATTCTGTGTGTTTGCAAATATGGGCACCAGGCATTGGGTATCGTGCGTGCTTATCTTGCCAATGCCTTTCAATAGCTCGTAAGCCTCGAGTCGTAGCTCTCCTTGAGGGTAATAATAGCGTGACAGCAAGGTATCGGCGATTGAGTGAGTGTGCAGAATACACCCGGCATTTGTCTGGCGGTAAAGCATTAGGTGAATGTCGGTTTCTGCCGAGGGTGTTTTGTCTTCAAAGCCGCTTTGCAAGCGGCCGTCTAGCCCTAATAGTAAGAAGTCGCTGGCTTCAAATCTGGATTTATCAACGCCAGACCTCGAAACGTAACAAAGCTCCGTCTGCGTAGCGTGTCGCAAGGAATAGTTAGTACTGGTTGCCGGACTCCAGCCCTGCTGGTTGATTTCTCTGATCAGCTTGGCCAAGTCGTGTAAGGATGGTGTCATGTTACTGTCGAACTTAAATAAAGGAGGGCGTTATTCTAACTTGTATTCAGTGGCTTGACTGCAATTTTTGTGCGTCGATATTGGTTGTTTAATCGCGAGCGATTCAGCGTTTGGTATAGCTCATAATAATCTTGTTGATCCCATTCTCATTTTTCATTTCCCTGATGCGATTTTGCAGCATGGCGGCATACTGGTCGAGTAAAGAATGGCTGACAGAAAGATATATCTCATAGGGGGCGATAAGCGTACTGAGGTCCGAGAAAAATACACAATTCTGGTACTGGTCTTTGAAGCGGGTTTGATTGTACTTTAGCCTTATATCCATCTCTACAAAACCGTCCGCTCTGTTGTTACTGATAAGTTCAAACCCTTGGCGATAGGACTTTACAGGAGTCGTTACGATCTCCCCAGCGCTCTCGAGTTTACTCAGCTCGGGGTAAGTGAAGCCTTTGAGTATCGTGATGTTTTTGCCCAGAATATGGCGCGGGGTATCAATGGCTGACGCGCCCTGTATGCAGCCCAAAAAGCTATGGGTAACCTGAAACAAGGGTTCGTCCAAGAAGTTCCCATAAGGTGCTAGCGAATTCCAGACTTTCGCATCATAGGTAATCCAGTGCTCGTTGGGGTGGTCCGCGATCCAGCGGTAGATACGTTCGGTCGAACCTACGATGGGGTTAATCGTAATATTGGCGTGCATTGCCAGGTCGTCTACGATCTCTGAAATGATTCCTCCCTTCGATGCTCCGTTTTCGACAACCTGAAAGGGGGCTGACAATTCTTCAACCACCAAATAATTAACGACGGTACCTTCCGCAGCGACAGAGCGCCCAATGCTCAGAACGACGCAACTAGCGAATAATATGAGGTGTAAGACGTGCTTGATTGCGTGCATTAGATATCGACCCTGAGTAGGTAAACTTTTTCCTTAAGACAAATATAATGGATGATTGCACTTTATGCATGGAACATTTTGTTATAGTTCGAGTCAGAGAGGCTTAGATTAGTCAAATTCTGATGTTAGATTAACGGAAGGCATGCATGCGCGATACACGTTCGTTGATGTTGGAAACGGAGTTCCCTCCTATTTCAAGATCAACTATTGATACTTTACAGCTTAATTTGGGCTATCTGTGTAACCTGAGCTGTACCCATTGTCACGTCAATGCGGGGCCAACGCGGAAGGAGTTAATGCGCCGCGAAACGGTAGATCTGGTGCTTGAGTATTGTCGTAGCCGCGATATCAAAACACTAGACCTGACGGGTGGGGCACCTGAGATGAACCCTGAGTTTCGTTACCTTGTGACGCAAGCGCGGAAGATGGGCGTTCATGTGATGGACAGATGCAATCTTACCGTGTTGTTGGAGCCCGGTTTTGAGGATATGCCTCAATTTCTTGCTGACCAGCAGGTTGAAATAGTCGCATCATTGCCCTGTTACACTCAGTCTAACGTAGACAAACAGCGTGGTAAGGGCGTGTTCGACGGTAGTATCGAGGCCTTGCAAATTTTGAATGCCCTGGGCTACGGGAAGGGAGATGAATCCCGAATTTTGAGCTTGGTCTACAACCCCGGTGGCGCATTTTTGCCGCCGCCCCAGCAAGCGCTTCAAGCAGATTATAAGCGAGAGTTAGCAGAACATTTTGATATTCATTTTGACCAGCTTTATACCATTACCAATATGCCGATAAGCCGCTTTGGCAGTGTGTTGTTATCGAAGGGTGAATTTGAACCCTACATGCGCTTGTTAAAGTCGGCGTATGCCAAAGAGAACCTGAAATCCGTGATGTGTCGCAGTCTCATTAGTGTTGACTGGCAGGGCTATGTTTATGATTGTGACTTTAATCAAATGCTCGATATGCCGATGATCTTACATAACGGGCTTGGTGAGAAGGGGCGTCTAATCGCTTCAGATAAGCTGCGTCCGCATTTAAGAGACATTATGGAAGCAGACATTGCCGGAAACCCCATCGTGGTTGGTGAACATTGCTATGGATGCACAGCGGGTCAGGGCAGCAGCTGTAGTGGCGCGTTATAGGCGTATGGTGGTTTTACCGTCCGTGTTTTGGCTCGAGAGGTACTGAATGCCAGACAGAGTCTCCTTGAGTATAATCGTGCCTGTATATAACGAGTACGAAAATATACCCGTGCTGCTCACTTCTCTGTGCGGTGTGATCGACAAACACTGCGAACTGATATTCGTCGATGGGGGCAGTGATGACGGTAGCCTTAAGAAAATAAAAGCCTGCCGGAATAAGCTTGAAGGTGCAGCAAAAGTGATTGTTTGCGAGTCAGGCAAAGGACGTGCACAGCAAATGAACACTGGGGCCAGCCTTGCCTCGGGAGATATCCTGATGTTCCTGCATGCAGATACTCGCTTACCTCAGGATATGATCCAGTCGACGCACACTTTTAGGCGCTCTGGTCTAAGCTGGGGGCGTTTTGATGTAAAACTGGACACCCGGGGTTTCGCCTTCAGTATGATCGCATGGATGATGAACTGGCGTTCTCGTTTAAGCGGTATTGCCACAGGAGACCAGTGCATATTTGTGAAGCAGAGCGTGTTTCACCAGGTGATGGGCTTTCCTGACCAAGCCCTGATGGAAGACATTGAGTTATCTAGGCGCCTAAAGAAGGTCAGCCGTCCTTACTGTGTTCGATCCAAAGTCCTTACCTCAGCAAGAAAATGGCGCGAGCACGGCGTATTAAGAACCATATGGTTAATGTGGCGCTTACGAGCCGCGTATGCTTTGGGTGTATCCGCAGAAACGTTAGTGAAGCAATATTACACTTAACATCATTCCCGGCGCATTAGTCTGAATTACCTAAGTTAAAGCAGTATCATTCATTGGCGACTCAAGGCTCGGTCGGGCAGCTTCTTGGTAAGGGGCAAGCTTGGTTCCGGCTTAAATACATTCTGGTAAGGAGAATACGCGCTTGTCTCTCGAGCTATTTGAAGAAATTTCCCTTTATGTTGGTGTTGGTGGTCTGATTCTGTTTATGGCGTATATCGTTTGGGATTTAGCAAAAAAGTCTAATGCGGGGAAATACGGCACGGCAATCCTGTTCTTGGTACTCGGTCTGGGTGTTTTCGGCTTTGTTCTTAAGTCGGTGATTGTGGAGTTGATGGGGCTCTGAACATAAGGAGTAAACAGGAGGCGGCTTGAGAGCCTGGCTGTCGCTCAAGTAGCTTCTAGTTGTCGCCGATATTGTGCTCAGGCGTAGCCTCGGGTTTAACCTTCGCCCCTGAAAACTCGCCTTGCAGTTGTTTGCCGATAATTTGTTCATAGCGGCCGCTCGCTCTAAGCCGGGCAAGGCCTGAATTGAATCGCTTTAAAAATGCCTTGCTTTCGGGGCGGGTTTTTGCGAGCAAAAGGTGATAAGCGACAGGGCGGTCGAAACTATCGGTATGGGTAATTTTCGCGCGTTGTTGAGGGCTAAAGTGCCGGGTTAGCGCATCGTAGCCCGCAATCTTATCTAAGGCATACAAGTCGATGCGTTTTAACAGCAGTTTCTCAAAGTTAAGTTTATCGCTACCGGCCCATTCTATTTTGATACCCGGAATGTTCTCAAAGGTGTAGCTATAGCCGAAGGTACCACCAATAACGTAGCTTAATAGATCCTTATTATTGTTCCATTTAAAAGGCGTGGTGTGTAAGTGAAACATGACGGCCCTGCTCGAAATCAAAGCCTCTGAAAAGTAAAAGTATTTTGCGCGCTCTTCGCTATGGCGCCACATAAATGTGCCATCTAGCGCACCAGCACGGGCCTCTTCATATGCACGCTTCCAAGGCCTGAACACAAAGCTTACCTGCACCCCTTCTAGGGCAAACGCTTCTTTGACTATCAGCGACATAAAACCATAGTCAGGCAGGTGCTCCGATTGATAGGGAGACCATTCCCCATTGGCTAACACGATTTCTGTGTCGGCATGCAATGTTTGACAAAAAACCAAGCCTAAAATAACGAGGCTATTTTTAAGCCAAAGTAATGCTTTAGAACTGGAAAATTTAAAGGTGCGATAGTTCAAGGGGGATAAACTGCTAAGCATTTAAGAAGCTGCTGTACT
>JBFJVR010000239.1:0-4847 GCA_041624095.1 Oleiphilaceae bacterium | reverse complement strand
GCCATGGCTTCGCCGGCATAACCGTCAAGGTCGACCGAGGTAACCGCGACATCAGCTACCGGTACCTGCCAAGGGCCGACCATTTGGTCTCGTGTCACCATGCCGGTGATAGAGCGATCGCCAATAGTAATCAGAAAACTCTTGCTTGCAACGCTAGGCAGCCGTAAGACCCGTTCTGCGGCTTCGCTCACATCAATAACAGTCGAATCAAAAATCGGTTTGGTAAAAAAGCCCGACTCCACTGAGCGATGCATCTTGGGTGGCTTACCAAACAGTACCGACATCGGAAGATCAACCGGCTTATTGCCGAACATCGGGTCTTCCAGACTCAATTCATGTTCTTCAAGCGCTTCGCCGACCACAGCATAAGGGCAGCGTTCACGCTCACAGATCGCCTCGAAACGGGCAAGATCTTTGCCTTCAACCGCGATAACGTAGCGTTCCTGAGATTCATTACACCAGATTTCGTGTGGCGCCATTCCCGGTTCATCATTTGGTATTTTGCGCAGATCAAAGCGACCACCACGGCCACCATCTTTTACCAGCTCAGGGAAGGCATTCGACAAGCCCCCCGCTCCAACATCATGAATAAAGGCGATCGGGTTATTGTCACCAAGCTGCCAGCAGCGATCAATGACTTCTTGGCAGCGTCGTTCCATTTCGGGGTTTTCTCGTTGCACCGAGGCAAAATCCAGGTCCGCGTGACTGCTTCCCGAATCCATCGACGATGCAGCACCACCTCCCAGACCAATCAGCATGGCGGGCCCACCGAGAACGACCAACTTGGCACCGACTTTAATTTCGCCTTTCTCGACATGGTCGGCACGGATATTACCCATGCCGCCCGCAATCATGATGGGCTTATGATAACCACGTATCTCGTTTCCTGCCGGCCCCGCAACGCGCTCTTCAAAAGTTCTGAAGTAACCACACAGGTTTGGCCGGCCAAACTCATTATTGAAGGCTGCGCCACCCAGTGGGCCATCGAGCATAATATTCAAAGCTGAAGTCATTCTTTCGGGCTTACCGAAATCTTCTTCCCATTCATGCTCAAAACCGGGGATTCTAAGATTAGACACAGTAAATCCGGTCAAACCCGCCTTCGGCTTTGCTCCCTTTCCTGTTGCGCCTTCGTCTCTAATCTCACCGCCTGAACCTGTGGACGCACCGGAAAACGGAGAAATCGCGGTGGGATGATTGTGAGTTTCAACCTTCATCAGCAAGTGTATGTCTTCTTCACTTTGCTGATATTCACCCGTCTCGGGGTTCGGGTAAAATCGCTTGCCTTTATGGCCCGTAATTACCGCTGCGTTATCCTTATAAGCAGACAACACACCTTCGGGATTCATCTCAAAGGTGTTTTTGATCATCGCAAACAGCGATTTATCCTGCGCTTCGCCGTCGATATCCCAAGATGCATTAAATATCTTGTGCCGACAGTGTTCCGAGTTTGCTTGTGCAAACATCATCAACTCTACATCGGTCGGGTTTCTTTCTAGTTGGCAAAAAGCCCGCACCAGGTACTCAATTTCATCTTCAGCCAATGCCAAACCAATACGCTTATTTGCTTCTTCAAGCGCTGACTGTCCGTAAGAAAGTACGTCAACAGTCGACAAGGGCTTGGGCTCACTGTGCCGAAACAACAGTTCCGCGCCAGCCATTTCATGAAACACCGCTTCAGTCATGCGATCGTGCAACAATGCCGAAAGCTGCTGCCGCTGATCCATCGTAAGCTTACCGTCGAGACGCACATAGTATGCAAGCCCCCTTTCTATACGGCGAATTTTCTCTAGACCGCAACCGTGCGCGATATCAGTGGCCTTACTGGACCAAGGCGAAATGGTTCCCGGCCGCGGTATGACGAGAAACAATACGCCTTCGGTCGACTCGGCTCGCGCGCTGGGACCATAGGTCAGTAACTTGTTGAGAACATTAAGTTCTTCTGTGCTCAGATCATCCGACACATCAATAAAGTGCATAAATTCAGCATAAATAGACTGCACTTCAGGGATGCCCTGACATACCGAGTCAAGCAACTTGTTTCTTCTAAAGGGAGAGAGAGCTGGAGCGCCTCGAAGTTCCAACATGATAAAGGCGTACCTCTTGGAAGGGTTTGAAGAGGCGGTATTCTACTCGAAAGCACCTGCCGTGTTAACTCCGATTTCTCTTGTGATCACCAAGCTTATAATAAAAGCGCAAATTAGCGGTGCAACCTTACAAAATGACACAAGTAATGGCGTACGATAGTTGACGACAAGCCCGACAATTGAAACTATTATGAGCATATGACCAAACAACGAGGCATCAGGCCAGCCCCTTATACCAGCCCCAGGTCATCAGCACTCACTGATTCAGGTGCGTGGCAAATCATAGAGCTTCGTGGAGACAGACCTCACTACTATGCAAATAGCTGTAAACACTTATCTCGTTAAGAGTCATTCCCCCTACCCGCATCTCGCCCGGACCCTCTATGGTATTTGGGCACTGGTGTCATTTTTAGCAATATCGGGGTGCAGCAAACCTACTACCTACGAAAAAATCCAGAAACACAACGCCCTTCATGTCATCACCCGCAACGCACCGGCGGTGTACTACGAGGGTAGAGATGGCCCCATGGGTTTTGAATATGAACTCGCTGAACTGTTCGCACAAAGCCTAGGGGTTGAGCTGGACCTAAAGGTCGCATCAACAAGGAGTCAGATCTTATCGGCACTGGACAACGAGTACACCCACATCGCGGCTGCCAGCATGGTGGCCAGTGATTCGCGAGCCGAACGGTATAAATACTCCAAACCCTATATGGAGACGAGCCCTATCGTGGTTTATCGCTATGGAACCAAACGCCCCCGCAACATTGGCCAATTGCTCGGCGCCAGTGTGGGTGTAACCAGCGACAGCTACCACCTCGACACACTCGACAAGCTGAAAGAGCAACATCCCGAGCTTGAGTGGCAATCATTTGCACTCGAAACCATCGACCTGATGCGTATGGTGCGGGATCAGGAAATCGACTTTGCCATCATCACGTCAACCGAACTGGACATTCATCAGGCCTATTATCCAAGAGTCAAAAAAGCCTTTACTATCGGCGAACCCCAGCAAATCAGCTGGTATTTCCCTAAAAATACCGATCAAACCCTGCTTGCCAAAGCCAATGCCTTTTTCTCGCGCATCGAAGAAGATGGCACCCTGCTCCACCTGAAAGAACGCTACTTTGGCCACTTGGGTCAACTTAACTATGTTGGGGCACGCACATTTATTAAACACATTAACTCGCGCCTACCCAAATACAAAGACGCGTTTCAGGAAGTCAGTGAAGAACTAGGTATTGATTGGCGTCTGGTAGCGTCTATCGGCTATCAGGAGTCACACTGGCGCCCTAAAGCTACCTCTCCAACTGGCGTTCGCGGGCTCATGATGTTGACCCGAATTACCGCCAAGGAAATGGGTATAAAAAACAGACTCGACCCAGAAGCCAGCATTCGGGGTGGCGCCCGCTACTTTGCGAAAATCAAGAAACGCATGCCGGAGCGCATTGCAGAACCCGACCGAACCTGGATGGCACTAGCGGCCTACAATGTTGGCTTCGGTCACCTCGAAGACGCACGCATCCTGACCGAAAAGGCGGGCCAAGACCCAGATAAATGGGTGGACGTTAAAGAATTCCTGCCCTTGTTGGAGCAGAAGAAGTACTACAAACAAACCCGCTATGGTTACGCACGAGGCAACGAACCAGTGATCTACGTGCAGAACATACGCCGATATTACGACGTGCTCAGTTGGATGACTCAAGCCCAGGCTGACGAAACCGCCGTGGCGCAAACCGAGTTTCAGGAAAACCTCTTACGCTTGACCGACTAGTTCAATTTGGGGACGGAGGCATTTTGATCTGCCTCGCACCCCTTGTCACAGCTGCGCCTTAACGCAATTGATCAATTTTTAACCCCTCCGTCCCCAACTCAGGTTTTACGACGTGATCAGTTGAATGACTGAAGCCCAGGCTGACGAAACCGCCGTGGCGCAAACCGAGTTTCAGGAAAACCTCTTACGCTTAACCGACTAGTTCAATTTGGGGACGGAGGCATTTTGATCTGCCTCGCACCCCTTGTCACATCTGCGCCTTAACGCAATTGATCAATTTTTAACCCCTCCGTCCCCAATTTAGGTTAAAAGGTTGAACCGATCTGTAAGCTGGCGCCGATGGTATCTGAGTTGCCTAAAGCGGCAAGCTCGAGTGATGCGCCAAATACAGTTAGCCCCAAACCAGCGGTTAGAATCGTATCAGCATTATCGTCTTCCAGATTTTGCTGGGCGCCCACGCGTATTTGCGCTGTTTCGAAAATGTCATATTCAGCACCGAAACCGATCATCTGTTTTGCAGGAATAAGCTCTTGCATACGGCCATTTTGATCGCGCGCTTCGACGGCATCGTGTTTGTTTAACTGCAAGTCAGCACTCAGTACGTAGCTGTTGCGCGAATAGGAAATACCTGTGGTAATCGTCGGCTGCAGCTCGATAGTGACACCTTCTACGGTAAACTCTCGGCCGTCACCTGCAATATCTTGATCATTAGTTTTTAGCTCCTGAGACAGGACGTTCATCACTGAGAAGCCGAATAGCCAGCGATCATTCTGGTCCAGATACGTCGCCATACCCAAGTCGAAGTTCAAGCTGGTATCTTTTTCTTCGGAGTCCGAAATATCGTCTGATTCAAAGTCATCCACATCGGCACTGTAATCAAATACTCTAAAATCAACCATTTTTGGTGAAATACCCACCGCATAGTCGCGATCACCAATCTCGAAATTATGCGCAAAGGTAACGCCCACCTGCGAGGTCGCCAGCTC
>JBFJVR010000238.1:0-4848 GCA_041624095.1 Oleiphilaceae bacterium | reverse complement strand
GGAGGATGGCGATGTACTGGTCATGAATGACCCCTTTATGGGAGGAACCCACCTCCCTGATGTAACGGTAATCAGCCCGTTTTTTATTGCGGGACGACATGCCGGCTTTGTTGCCAATCGTGCGCATCATGCAAATATTGGTTCTGTCTATCCGGGCTCTATGCCATTGACTACCCGGCTCGACGATGAGGGCGTGTTAATTAGTCCGGTCAAACTTTATGAGCGGGGGAGGCCGGTTCCCGAGTCTGTTCGTTTGCTTTGTTCTATTGAGGGCTCGCACGGCGAATCGGGGGTTCTGCCCGCTGACTTCAGGGCGCAGTTGAGCGCAAACAGGAAGGCGTTGGCGCGGCTGAATGGCTGGCTTGAGCAGATGATTGACCCCTGGGCTTATATAAGCGGCGGGTATCGTGCCTTAAATGCTTATGGCGAGAGAATGGTGCGGAAGGTTTTATCCCAGTTGCCGCACGGCTGTGCGTGTTATGAAGATTATCTCGATGGCGATGGTTGTGGAGAGCGTAACATCAAACTGCGCATAACTTTGACGACCAGTGAACAAGGGTGGGTGGTGGATTTTGGCGGCAGCAGTGATCAGGTCGGGGGTAATGTTAATTGCCCTTTGAGTGTGGCTGCCGCGTCTGTGTACTACGTGTTTGCCTGCTTTCTGCCTGCGTATGTTCCGCGGTGTCAGGGGGTTTTTAAGTTTGTCACGCTTCAAGCCCCAAAGGGTTCGGTGGTAAATGCGCAGCCTGGTGCAGCAGTGGCAGCGGGCAATGTAGAGGCCAGTATGAGGATTGTTGATGTGCTACTGGGGGCGCTGGGCGAGTTGGGCTTCGATGTGCCTGCGTGTTCCCAAGGCACGATGAACAATGTCGCTATTGGTAGTGCTTCGGAATCTAACAAATGGGACTACTACGAAACTTTGGGTGGTGGAGCAGGTGCAGGGCGGTGCCACGACGGTGAATCCGCAATTCAGTGCCACATGACCAACACCTTAAATACACCAATAGAAAGCCTTGAGGCGCACTATCCCTTGCGAATTACCCGCTATGAATTGCGTAGTGGCTCAGGCGGTGCGGGGAAGCATCGGGGTGGGGAGGGTTTGATACGGGAATATGCTTTTCTTGAACCCGCCCAACTCACGCTCATCAGTGAAAGAAGAGATTTCTCTCCAAGGGGCTGGAACGGGGGGCAGAGTGGTCTAGTCGGTTTAAACCGTTTGAACGGACGTAAGCTCGAAGCAAAAACGACATTAAGTGTAAATGAAGGCGATAGCCTGCTGATCGAAACTCCAGGTGGAGGCGGTTGGGGGGAGGTTGGATAGCCCTGTCGAGGTTTGCAGGAGATACCAGTGAGGCGATGACTGGTTGAAACGGAAAAAAAACGTTAAACTTGCCGCCTTTTTATGGCAATTCTAATCAGAGGTGTAACGTCTATGTCAATAATGGATACGATCAAAGAGCAGATCGAGGGTAATGATATTCTGTTGTATATGAAAGGGACGCCTCAACAACCCCAGTGCGGGTTTTCTGCGAAGACGGTTCAGGCATTAATGGCCTGTGGTGAGCGCTTTGCGTATATCAATATTCTGGACAATCCGGAAATCCGAGAAAATCTCAAGGTTTACTCAAGCTGGCCAACCTTTCCTCAGCTTTATATCAAGGGTGAGCTGGTAGGCGGTTGTGATATCGTATCCGAGCTGTATGAGTCGGGCGAACTGAAGAATATGATCACTGCTGCGGTCGCTGAATAAAACTTCTAAGCGAGGTTTTTTAATCTTGATCATCTCTTGCTCGTGAAGCTTCAGAGTTTTCTGCCGAACCGGGTAATTAGCAAATAGGTCGAGTTGTTTTTGTGCCAGATGCGCACAAAGATGCTCGGCCTTTAATTTTTTCTACCGTCAGTGGATTTGTGATATTCAATGGGGATCAGGTATTTAAAGCCAAAATGCCGATGTGACTCTGGAGGTCGAGGGTAGGGGCTAGCGTTATAAGCAGTGGTCTTCGCGAGTTCATCAAGCTGCGCAATCGAACTTGATTCAATGATTTTTGCGTTCTTGATCGCGCCATTCGGGAATAGCACTAATTCGATAGTATAGCCAAAGCTTTCCTTTTGGTGAGTGTCCATTAAGTGGTGGTAGCGGTCATAAAGACTTGCATCCGAAAGCCGCTGTATCAGCAGAATTTCATACTCACTTAATATAGGTTTTTCCGAACTGGATTGCTGGCGAATCGTATTGTCTGCAGTTTTACTTTGTGCAAAGAGGTTGCGTAAGCCTGTTTCAGCGCGTTGTGCCCGAGAAGATTGTGACAGCTCTGGCATCTTCACATCAGACCATGTTGGTGTATCACTATTGGTGCGGGGTTTTGGCTTGGTCGAGTTCCCTCCCGAGCCTTTTACCGGGTTTTCACTGGAAGAAATGTTGTAAGACGACTCTCCAGATGTCGATACCAGGTTTTTTGAACTACGACTACTTTCTGCTTTGGTTGTTTTGGCTGTACTTTGAATCTGTTGTTGCCTAGAGTCCGAAACAAGGAGTACAGGAATGCTGCGCTGATTTTTTTGAGGGCTTAGAGTAAGGGCTGCTTGCGCTATCAGTGCGATTATTACGTGTAATAAAATTGCGCACACAATTGCCCACAGCAGCGTGATGTTTACCTTGTCTGATTCTTGAAGCATTAATGAAGAATAGGGCAATTTTGAATGAGTTGCGCTGATTTCTACTAGGAATTCGCTTTTTGCTTCAAATTCGATACGACGGCATTCAGTGCACGGTCGATCATAAGTGCTTGCTCAAGAAATACAACTTTGCCTTTCTTAAGATCTTCGGCAAGTTCGGATCTTGATTTCTCGACCGTCTTTAAGCCCATCCGGTTCACAAAAATCAGGCAGTCCGCTTCGTCGATTCTCGCAGAAAGCTTGCAGCGGTAGCGGTTTCCGTTGAGCATTTCGAATTCAACCCATTGCCCAAGTCCGAGTTTATCGACTTGATCGAGGTAAACCTGGAAGGCGTCATCTTTGAGTGCACGCTGTTTTTCAACGGCAGATTTTTCCGCCGATGAATCGCTGATATCTGATTTAAGTTCGTTTTTCCAGATCGTTTCGTGGTACTGCTCATCGTGAATAAGTTTAAATTTTGATGTCAGCTCAGATTTTATTTCAGCGATGGTTTCCTCAATGGACCCCGTATTGTACGAGACGCTTTCCAAGCCTGCTTTCAGGTCCTTAAGTAGTTTCGGTACGATGGCGACCCAGCGTTGCCGGTCTTCAGCCTCAGTAAGGGCTTGTAAACACCATATAAGGTCTTCTGCAATTTTGACCGAGCTGCTCCACTGGTGCTCTTGTTCATCTTTCAAGAATGCCAGAAACATGACTCTGCTCCAGCCATTTTTCAGCATTTCCGTGACCACCTCTGGTAAGGGGTGGCGAGCATTGAGAATTTTTCGGCTTAACGCCTCTTCTACTTTCTTTTGGGCCTGTTTAGAGCGAATTCGACCTTGTTCAGATTCTTTTGTTCGCTGCTCAACAATTTTGGCTTTGCGCTCTTCCTTCTGCACAAAATTCGCAAAATCATTGTTCAGTTCTTCGAATAGCGCAATATCGCCGTCAAACTCGCCTAGTACCCTATCTACCGTTTTGTAGATTTTGTTGTAAAGGGCATCGCGGTCTTTATTATGCCCCTCTCCCCAGCCAATACCGGCTTTGGCGAGCGAGTTCAGGAGTTGGCGGGCAGGGTGTCGGCTAGACCCGAAAAACGACTTGTCTTTAATGACCACCTTTAATATCGGGATCTGTAATCGACTAATTAGCACCTGTATCGACGGTGAAAGGTTGTAGTCGTCCAGAATAAACTCGAACAGCATTGAAACCAGATTGATCAAGTCGTCGTCGACCTGAGTAAACTCTTTTTTACCCACCTGTGGGCTGGGTTGTCTGGCTAATTCCTGTTTTAGTGCAGAGCGAATGTCAACGACGCTAGCCTGATTGTCGGGTTTGCTAAACGAATCTGGTCTCCGCTGGATTTGCGTGAGTAGTTCGAGCAGTTCGCCTGAATTTATTACATGTGAGTGCTGTGCATTGGCCTGGCTTGTTCCATTGCTTGTGTTGTTTCGTGTGCTTGCAAGCAAGGACTGAAGTTGTGGGAACAGGTCGTGCTCATTCTCTTGGCTGGAAGGAGCGCCCAGGTTGCGCTGGCTGGCATGCAGGTTGCGCTGCTGTGTTTTGTTGGTGGACGCAGCGTGACTGGAAGTCGGACCGGTTTTCTGACGTACTCCGGGTGTTTTCAGGTTTGGTATCAAGCCCAGGCGAATCAGTGTCTGGTTAGTGCGTTTTAGTACCGGTTCCAGATTTGACATCACATAGCGATCAAATTGCTTGTAAACGATCAAGCGTTCTTTGATTTCTATGTCCAATGGCCCTGTCGCCGCCGAAAAAACCTGACATATGGCTCGGGGGTCAAGCGGAGATCTGAACGTCTTGACATCTTCAGCATCGTAAAGCTTCGCCATTCGAGCTTGTAGTTGCAGTAGCAGGCCTTGAAAGTTAGATTCGGCTTTCGTTGCCATGGAGTTTAGGGCTACATCCTCTTCAAGGTCATCATGACCAACCAGAGAAAATGTGTCGGCTCCCAGTGGGAATCCCGGTTTCGTTATTTCGGGACCTGTGATGAGCGATGGATTGGAGAATAATTCTTGCACAGACTGGCTGAATTTCGCTTCTATACCTTTGCGTTTTATACGGATCTCACGCATGGCTTCAAAGAAGCGATTCTGCTCGTTGTTGGTGCGGGCGTTATTCGCTAGCTCAAAAAGAGAGTCGTCTATACCGTCGAACATGCTTTGCAGCATTTCT
>JBFJVR010000237.1:0-4874 GCA_041624095.1 Oleiphilaceae bacterium | reverse complement strand
GCCGGCTGTCCGTAAAGATAGCCCGAAAACTCGCTAAATCAGGCATCCTGAATGTCCGTTTTGACCTTTCGGGCATCGGCGATAGTGCACCGCGAACAGGCACCCAATCTTTCCATGAGACTGCGATTCGAGAAGCCTCGGAGGTAATGGACTACCTTCAGGAGAAGCGCGGAATCAGCAAGTTTATTGCCTACGGACTGTGCTCAGGCGCAGACGCCTCGTATGACATCGCCTTGGCAGATGAGCGAATCGTTGGTATCGCGCAGATAGACGCCTATTGCTATACCAATACCAAGTGGTTTTTGAACCAGTACGTCAAACGAGCCATGCTGCCATCCATGTGGCCAAAAATCATTGCCAGGCTGCTAAGCTACATAAATCCGAAAACATACGCTAGCAAAGCTCGCGTTGACGAAGACTCCCTGGAGATGCCCAGTTACGTTCGCGTATACCCTCCGCGTGACGAAGTCGCACAAGGCTTCAAGACGCTTATGTCGCGTAACATCCACGTATACACGATTTTTACGGGCGACATGATAGAAGTGAACTACCAGAACCAGTTTAGGGAGGTTTTTTCCGAAATTGACTTTAAAAACCTGCTACGCGAAGAATATTACCCCGAGCTGGACCACATCATTACCAGCCCAAAATACCAGCAGCTTGTTCCCGACAACCTTGTCGAATGGGCCCAGCATGTGAGCCAACAAACTAAAGCAGCAAACTAAAAGTCTAAGGTAGAAACTTGACTACCGGAGGGCCCACCAAGCGGGTCAACCAGACGGGAAGCTTCTGCCATATTGCGATGAGCAGCCTGAATTTGGGGTTATTCGGGTTGAGTTCGGGCAAGCTTCCCCCTCCCTTCAACCAATAGGCCCAATACTGTTGCTGGGGTTGCGCGCCCCACTGTTTTTTAAACCGGTAGGTAGAGGCATCGACAGAACTCCGTCCGAAGTCAAAAAAGTCGTACCCTCCCTCGACAGCGCTTTTTAATATATTCCAGTACATAAACATATTTGCATTCATTGCATTGGCAGAACTTAAAGTCGACGCCCAAGGAATTTCGAGCATTCCCTTGTAACCTATCAGGAAGCAACACGAAACAGGCTTGTCGTGGTGATATATCACACCTACCTTGATATCCTGCCCCTCATTACACTCCAGAATATTCTCAAAAAATCGTTTCGCATAGACCGGCGTACCCAGGTCTCGCATATTCGCTGCGAATACCCGGTAGAAATCACCTAGCAACTCCACACCGCCAAACTTCATTACCAGCCCGAAACGATCCGCCTTCTTGACCTGTGCGCGAACTTTAGTGCCAATATCGCCCCATAGCTGATCAGCGGTATCTGGTAAGGGAAGCACCATCGACACCTTATTGTGCTTGCATTGAAAGCTCTCCAAAGCTTGCGTAGAACGAAACTCAATATGGTCTGCGCCTATCTCGCGCGCCTTGGCAATCAAGCTCTCCATAAGTGCTTCGGCAACACCCCTGTAAGCCGATACAACCGCACCATAGTTGAAAAAAGGCAGCGAAACCAAATAATGACCAAACAGCACGCTTTTTAACTCCACGGCAGGCAAGACGCCGACAAAGGTGCCGTTCTTATCCACTGCGGCAAGGTAAAAAACCCGATGACCAAAGGAGCGTTCAATAACCTTACGAAATTCCCAACGGTGATAAATACTGGAGCCAGGAAACGACTCTACATATTCGTTCCACGCGCTCTCGTCGCTCAGCTCACATTGTTTGATCGTCAAGGTTGTAGGGTCGATGGCTACGGGTTCGAAATGGTCCTGAAACAATGCAGGCCGAATGTGTTCCTGATTAGCTGGCTGCTCGCGCTGCTGATGCCCCCCTTTAGGCTGGGCCGTTTTTTCCATCGCTACTTTAAGCTGTGCGGACACCTCTTTCATTTCGGCAATCAAGGGGGCAACATCCAAGCCTTGCTTTTTAGCCTGGCCTATTTTCCCTGACAACTCTCCCTTCCTTTGTTTTAATTCTTCTATCACGCCCGTATGCTCGTTGTTAGTCCGCTAAAGGCCGAAAAGAGTAGCAAAAACCGGTAAGCAGATACAGCACGACACAGATTAAATCACGGCGATTCTTTTGATAGGATAGGCAAACTTAATTAAGCTCAGGCTGTTTACGATGCAGACTCCAGAAAACCCACAAAGAAGACAGTTACTCAAAGTACTTGGCGGTGCGGGCCTATCGGTGTCGCTGGGCATTCAGCTAACGGCCTGTAAAGATAAAGCTGAAAACCTGACTGATGAAGAGCTCCTTACCTTTGAACCCAACGCCTGGATTACGCTTTACCCCGACGACAAAATAGAAGTCGCCATCACTAAATCAGAAATGGGCCAAGGAATTCTCACTACCTTTGTTTTAATTGTCGCAGAAGAGCTTAATACCGACCCGAACCAAATCTCTCCGGTTTTAGTGCGACCTGCGAGCAAATATGGCTCGATGTATACCGGCGGCAGCAGTTCAGTGAGAAGCATCTGGAAGCCCCTAAGAGAAGCCGCAGCAAGCTTCCGCTTGTTACTAGAACAAGCCGCGGCCAAGGAATGGGGCGTAACAACAAAGCAGTGTAAGGCGCACGATGGAAAGGTCATAAACAACCTAAATGGCCAAAAGAAAGCCTTTGGTTCACTATGCGCCTCAGCCAGATCCTTACCCTTACCGGACAGCGCCCCATTAACGAAGCATGATTCGATGCGTTTTTTAGGGAAGCCTGCCCCGCAAAGCCAGATACTGCAAAAAATAACCGGTGAGGCACGCTATGGAATTGACTCGGCGCCAGAGAGTGTGGCTTACGCGGCTGTCATACATGCCCCTGTTTTCGGTACCAAACTGGTCGAATTTTCACTTAGTAAAGCACTGCGAGAAAGCAAGTCATTGCTGGCTGTTGTCGAGCTAGAAAGCGCTGTTGCGGTCATAAGCTCTTCGTATTGGCATGCCACGAACACACTCAGGCAAGCCAAGGTGAGGTGGTCGCAACCTCACTCGCCATCCGTAAATATGAACTCCATCCGTGAAAAAACCAAAACGGCCATTGATACTGCGCGGAACGAAGCGCAGAGCTCGAGCGAGCGAGAACATAATTCAGGGCGCAATATCGAATCCCCCATGTTCGAAAACAGTTATCAGGCTCATGTCACGATGGAGCCGATGAACTGCACCGTACATTTGAACAAAGATGGCTGCGATATCTGGATTCCAACACAAGATGCAACCCATGTTCTGGGCACTGCTGGTAAGGCATTGCGCAGCCGTCTGGAGTTATTAGCTTACAAAGCGCTACGAAAACTAGGCATTGACGATGACATACGTGTCCATCCCACCCTTGCGGGAGGAGGGTTTGGCAGACGGCTAGAGGTGGACTATCTGTTGGAAGCACTGGAAATCGCCAAGCATGTATCACGCCCGGTAAAGGTCATTTGGTCTCGCGAGGAAGACATTCAGCACGACTATTATCGACCCTATTCATTGCATCAATTATCGGCTTTCGTCGATGACGCCGGTGACATTCAGCGGCTCAGGCATATTGCCGCCGGTGCAGATAAAGGAAAAATCACTGCGAACATCAACAAGCTCGCCTATGACATCCCCGGTCTGGAGCTCTCGTTTGGCGAATATGACCCCGGCGTTCCAACCGGTTATTGGCGCTCGGTCGCTTATTCCAATCATATTTTTGCGACCGAGAGTTTTATCGACCTCTTGGCCCAGGAGATAGGTCGAAGTGATTTTGGGATCAGGCAGCACTTACTAAGAAACGACCCCCGAGCACTGAGGGTACTCAGCGAAGCTCAAAGCGTGGCAAGCTCTGCTCAAGTTAAGCAACAGGCGCATGGCCTCGCTTTTATGAGTGCATACGGTAGCTACATAGCAATGATTGTAACGCTGAGCGGCGGGAGCGATACTCATAGAATATCGGGCATTTATTGCACCCTGGACTGCGGCTTTGCCTTAAATCCCGACAACGTCAAAGCGCAAATTGAAGGCGGAGTAATATATGGCTTAAATGCAGCCATTAAGCACAGCATTCATATCGCAGATGGTAAAGTAAGCGAGAGCAACTATGACGATTACCCCCTTATCAGAATGCCCGAGTGCCCCCCTATTCACATCCGTATAATTGAGTCTAACGAGGAGCCGGGGGGTGTTGGGGAACTGTCTGTCCCGGTGGTTGCACCCGCCATCGCCAATGCCCTTTTCAACAAAACCGGGCAACGCCCAACTACAACACCATTCACACTCGATAATTACCCGGCTGACCGGGTTAATCAGCTTGGCACATTGACGTAAACAGCGCTTCGTATTCCTGCGCCATGCGCTCTGAGGAATAATGTTCTTTGAGGTATTGTTTCGCCTGTTTACTTAGCCTTGAGCCCAAGGCCTCATCACTCAGGAATTGTTTGATCGATTCGGCCAAGGCCTCGTCATCGTCCAAATTAAATAGTAGACCTGTCGTCTCGCCATCTATCAGCGTGCGGCAACCTGGTATGTCCGAAGCGACAACCGGAACATTCGCTGCCATGGCCTCCATCACACACCGGGGTATGCCTTCAGATCTCGAGGGCAGAACGAAAACATCAAAGCCCTTCAGAAAAGCCAGCCGGTCTGGCCTGAAACCCATAAATGCAACATGCTCCGCCACTCCGAGCGAATCTGCAAGGGCAGCTAATACGGCATCTTCTTCGCCCTCCCCGATCACTATAAGTTTCACTTTGTGCTTCGCAAGCACACGAGGTAGTGCACTAATCAACACATCAAGCGCCTTGCCATTCACAAGCCGGCCAATATAGCCAATTACTTTGTACCCTTCCTGCTTCAAGGCCTGAACCTCGTTACTCACCTCGTGCAAGTC
>JBFJVR010000236.1:0-4889 GCA_041624095.1 Oleiphilaceae bacterium | reverse complement strand
GTACAGTCTAACTTTTTATGTTCCGCAGCAATTTTGTGAGCAGGTTAAGCGCGCGGTATTTTTGACAGGAGCAGGACGTATCGGGAACTATTCAGAGTGCTGCTGGCAAACGGCCGGGGCTGGACAATTTCGCCCTATGTCTGGTAGTCAACCGTTTATTGGCACCTTAAACGAACTAGAGGTAGTCGAAGAAACAAGAGTCGAGATGGTATGCAGCGAGGAGTACATTGAAGCGGCTGTTGCCGCTCTCAAGCAGGCGCACCCTTACGAGGAACCTGCTTATCAGGTAGTGAAACTCGAAAACTTCTAGCGTGGTGGACGAACGATATCGCTTACATGAACGCCAAAGGTGCCTTGTTTACGTTCTTCGAGAAACAGTTGCAGTGTTTTCTTAACCGTTGGAAAGGCAAGCTCGGACCAAGGGATTTCCGCTTCGTCAAATAGCCTGACCTCCAGGCTTTCAGGGCCCGCTCCAAAATTGCCATCAACCATCGTCGCTCTAAAGTACATATGCACCTGATCAATTTGGGGGACATTGATTACCGTGTATAGCGACTCAATTTGTACTCTGGCTTCTGCTTCTTCCCAGGTTTCTCTCAGCGCAGCTTCAGTCGTGGTTTCCTGGTTTTCCATAAAGCCGGCGGGCAATGTCCAAAAGCCATGCCGGGGTTCGATTGCTCGTTTGCACAGCAGAATTCTATCCTCAAAAACCGGGATGGTGCCGGCGACGATATTGGGGTTTTGATAGTGTATCGTTCCGCACGTTATGCATACGTGGCGTGGGCGGTTATCGTCCACAGGAACCTTATGTTCTATGCCGCCTCCACAGTGGCTACAAAATTTCATCAGAAGGTAACTCTACATCGCGTTAATAGGGGGTAAACTAGCTTGTGTAAACGAGTATAAACTCAATTAACATCCCAGCATACCTATGATATGGTTGCTCGCTTGAAAGTCAGGGCATGGTTTTATGAATTTGATTGAAACACTGGTAGAAAGAGTTCAATCGCACGAACCCAGAATGATTCGAGAAGATCTGCCTGAGGCGGGTATTCTGGTGCCGGTTACACGCAATGCCAACAATCCCGAAATTATTTTGACTCGCCGTGCCGAGCACTTGAGTACTCACAAAGGGCAGGTCGCGTTTCCTGGTGGCAAATTTGACCATGAAGACGGCACCATCCTCAACACCGCGTTGCGAGAATGCCATGAAGAAATAGGCATTGCGCCGGAGCAGGTTCAGGTTGTTGGTCAGTTGAGTCAGGTTGTGTCGCTGCACGGTATTCGCGTCACGCCCTTTGTCGGTCTGGTTGATGAGGGCTTGGATCTTATCCCCAATCTGGATGAGCTAGATAGCATCTTTCAGGTGCCGGCAGAGTATCTGCAAACCGCCGAACCGAAGCGTCGCGACCGCATGACATATAAAGGTATGGCGCTAGCCGTGCCGAGCTATGACTATCCTTTTAATGGTGAAAATTACGAGATTTGGGGCTTGTCGGCAATAGTGCTGGTTGAGCTGCTTAACGTTGCTTTTGGTTACGATATCTCCATTTTTGATGAGCCCGCGGCGAGTTAATCGGTTAGCGACACGATGATTTATGCACCTTCTTCCTAATAAAAACAGCTGAGGTACACGGTGATTTATTCACTAGGAGATAAAAAAGTAAGCTATGTGGGGCAGCCGAGCTTTATTGCGCCAAATGCCACACTTGTAGGTGATATTCAGCTTCATCAAAATGTCAGTATCTGGTTTAACGTGGTGATTAGAGCCGAGAATGATCAGGTAGTGATTGGTGAAGACTCCAACATTCAGGATGGCAGCGTTTTGCATGTTGATCCTGGTCGGCCTCTGAATATAGGTCGGGGTGTTACGGTAGGTCATAAGGCAATGCTGCATGGCTGTTCGGTAGGCGATTATTCGCTTATCGGCATTAACGCGGTCGTGCTTAATGGTGCAAAAATAGGCAAACATTGCCTGATTGGAGCGAATGCTTTAGTGCCCGAAAATATGGAAATCCCCGATGGTTCAATGGTGCTAGGCTCGCCCGCAAAAATAAAAAAGACGCTTTCGGCAGGGCACAAAACAATGCTCGAAGCCAGTGCTGCGGCGTATGTCAGCAACGGCAAACGCTTTAGTAAAGAGCTGCTCGAAGATAGCTCAGAGTAATTTTTATGCGCCCTCAAGATAAACTCGATGACAAAGCGAGGAAGCTTATGAATGAAGTCAGTTCTCCGTGTGTGAGTATCTGTGCGCTTGATGAAGATGATATCTGTGTAGGTTGTTATCGCAGCGGAAACGAAATAACGCGATGGTCGCAGTTGAACCAGGATGAAAAAAAACAGGTAATGGACAAGGTTCGCGAGCGTGAAGCCAAATCCTATATTTAGGCTTTGCTAGCGAGAGTCCGAAAAACAAAAAAACTATATAAAGCAATACGTTGAAACGCGAGTTGAGAGAATACTATGTCAGATCTGCCATCTGCTAGCGCGCCTGAATTGGGGACACCACTCAGCGCCAATGCGACACGAGTACTATTCTGCGGCGCCGGGGAGTTGGGCAAAGAGGTGGTGATCGAATTGCAGCGCTTGGGTGTTGAAGTCATCGCCGTTGATCGCTATAACAATGCACCAGCGATGCAGGTTGCACATCGGTACCATGTTATCGATATGCTCGATGGGGCCGCGCTCAGGGAAGTTATCGAGGCCGAGAAGCCTGACTTTATCGTACCCGAAATAGAAGCCATTGCGACGGCCGAGTTGGTCGCACTAGAACGGGAAGGGTTTCGTGTTGTGCCGTCGGCCAGAGCGGTAAACCTGACTATGAACCGTGAAGGCATCCGCCGATTGGCAGCCGAAGAACTTCAACTATTGACCTCGCCTTACCGCTTTGCCGATGAGTATACGGTTTACCAACAGGCGCTCACTGAAATCGGCTTCCCTTGTGTGGTCAAGCCGATAATGAGTTCCTCGGGTAAAGGGCAAAGTGTATTGCGCTCGGCAAATGATGCGGAAGCCGCCTGGGAGTATGCGCAAACCGGCGGGCGGGCAGGTAGAGGCCGGGTCATCATCGAAGGTTTTGTTGATTTTGATTACGAAATTACCCTGTTGACTGTGCGCCATCAAGGGAAAACAAGCTATTGTGCCCCCATAGGGCATATCCAGAAAGACGGTGACTATCAGCAATCGTGGCAGCCGCAGCCGATGTCAGCAACCGCGCTGGAAAAAGCAAAAGCGATGGCACATGACATTACCGAAAACCTCGGGGGCAACGGTTTATTTGGCGTAGAACTGTTTATCAAAGGCGACGATGTCTACTTTAGTGAAGTTTCCCCCCGGCCTCATGATACAGGGCTTGTGACGTTGATCTCGCAGGATTTATCGGAGTTTGCCTTGCATGCTCGCGCTATTCTCGGCTTGCCGATTCCTGCGATCAAACAGCATGGTAATGCAGCATCATCGGTTATTCTGGTTTCTGGTGACTCGCAGCAAGTGCGTTTTGGCAACCTGGATAAGGCGCTTGCAGAGGCCGACACGCAGCTGCGCTTGTTTGGTAAACCTGAAGTACGAGGCCAGCGTCGTATGGGAGTAGGGCTTGCTTTGTCTGACTCCATAGAGAGCGCGATTGAGAAAGCCAAACGCGTATCCGCGGCGGTAACGGTATCGTTTGATTAAGCTGGTTTTTTTGAGCTTATCATTAGCCTATGAATCAAGATTCTTGTAAAGCAGCGGACACCTGCTTCGATGCTGTTGTTGGTGCGAGCCCAAAGGTGCTTATACTCGGTTCTCTCCCCGGCGTGCGCTCGTTGGAAGCACAGCAGTATTATGCGCACCCAGCGAATGCATTTTGGTGGATTATGTCCGAACTGTTTGGTTTTGCTCTCGAGCTGAATTATGACGCCCGGATTCAAGCAATCTGTTCGCATCATATTGCCCTTTGGGATGTCATCCAACAAGGTTACCGAGAGGGAAGTCTGGATTCCGCGATTGACCAACGCCGGCTTCAGATCAACGACTTTGCTGACTTTGTTGCAAGGCATAGTTCGCTGCAACTAATTGCTTTTAATGGCAAAACCGCTGAAAAACTTTTTCATCGGGAAGTTCGCGCCAAGGGGTTAATCGTACATTATCAAGGCGACTTTTTATCCTTACCCTCAACTAGCCCGGCTTATGCTGCCATGCGCAAAGCAGATAAAAAAGCGCGATGGGCCGAGATAAAAGCGTATCTGGGGTGACATGGGGGGCGCGAGAAGGGAGAACGAATCGCCTCCGTCCCCCCTAATTAACCCTTAGGCCCCGTAACATGTGGGTAAATGCTTGCCTCCGTCCCCAAAATAAGTCTTGATCAAGCAAGGCAGAGTGTGAGAATGGTGGCCTAGGATTAAACAGCCGAGGGCTAAAAATGAGGGCGCTTATGAACAATATTGATTCTATTGTTGTGCTGACCGGGGCCGGTATCTCGGCAGAGTCTGGGATTCAAACCTTTAGGGCAGCCGACGGTCTTTGGGAAGAGCACCGTGTAGAGGACGTGGCTACCCCCGAAGGTTTTACGGCAAACCCCGCGCTGGTGCAACGCTTTTATAACGAGCGGCGTGCTCAGCTATTGAGTGGCGATATCCATCCAAATGCGGCCCACCATGCACTGGCGAAACTGGAGCAAGGCTTTCATGGTGAGGTGTTGCTGGTTACGCAAAACATAGACGATCTTCACGAACGGGCCGGCTCGAAAAACCTCATTCATATGCACGGTGAACTGCTAAAAATGCGCTGCAGCTATAGTGGGCAGGTGTTTGAGATACGGGGCGAAATAAGCCCCGATCAAGTTTGCCAATGTTGCGCAAGGGCAGGTACCTTGAGACCGCATATTGTCTGGTTTGGTGAAATGCCGATGC
>JBFJVR010000235.1:0-4890 GCA_041624095.1 Oleiphilaceae bacterium | reverse complement strand
GTGCCCGTTTTCAGGAACTCGAATCCAAACGAAAAACGATCCAAACCGAAACTGAACAATTGCAAAGTGAGCGAAACACACGATCCAAGTCCATAGGTAAAGCCAAAGCAGCTGGTGAAGATATCGCACCGCTGATTGCAGAAATGGACCAATTGGGCGAAAAGTTAGAAGCTGCAAAACTGGAACTGAAAACGCTTCAGGATGAATTGCATGACTTCTTGTCTGGCATGCCTAATCTGCCTGACGATGATGTGCCCGAGGGCGAGTCCGAAGACGACAACCTCGAAGTGCGTAAGTGGGGCGACGTAAAACAGTTTTCCTTTGAAGTTAAAGATCACGTCGCCTTGGGTGAAAAACTCAATAACATGGATTTTGAAACGGCCAGCAAATTGACTGGTTCGCGTTTTGTCGTCATGCGTCGGCAACTCGCCAGACTGCATCGAGCACTTGCGCAGTTCATGCTCGATACCCATGTTAGTGAAAATGGTTATGAAGAAACCTATCTGCCTTATATCGTGAATAGCGAGTCACTTTACGGTACCGGCCAGTTACCCAAGTTTGAAGAAGACCTGTTCAAACTGCATGCTGAAAGAGAGTTTTATTTGATACCAACTGCGGAAGTACCCGCGACCAATCTGGTTAGAGATGAAATCCTGGATGCGGCCCAATTACCGCTAAAACTGGTATGTCATACGCCTTGCTTTAGGAGCGAAGCGGGGTCCTATGGCCGCGATGTTCGGGGCATGATTCGTCAACACCAGTTTGATAAGGTCGAAATGGTGCAGATCGTACGCCCCGAAGATTCAGACGCGGCTTTGGAAAGCCTTACAGGCGATGCCGAAGGGATACTCCAGAAGCTCGGTTTGCCGTATCGTGTAGTGAAGCTTTGCGGCGGTGACCTGGGTTTTTCGGCTGCCAAAACCTATGATATCGAAGTCTGGTTGCCGGGTCAGAATGCCTATCGCGAAATTTCTTCGTGCAGTAATACACGCGATTTTCAGGCGCGCAGAATGCAGGCTCGCTGGCGTGAGCCTGAGAGCAACAAGCCACAGCTCGTTCACACGCTAAACGGATCGGGCTTGGCCGTTGGACGCACCATGATTGCGGTGATGGAAAATTATCAGCAAGAAGATGGCTCGATACGCGTCCCCGACGTACTGCAAGCCTATATGGGTGGTGTCGAAGTCATTAATTAGGTAGCAGTTATGGAATTTTTACCCTTATTCTTCGATCTGAAAAGCAGTCAGGCGCTCGTCTTTGGTGGCAGCCATGCAGCTGCCAGAAAGGTCGAACTGTTGCTGCGAGCGGGTTGCAAAGTGACTCTGGTGGCGGGTTCACCAGACGCCAGTCTGCAGGCTGCTATCGACAATGGCGATGTTGCGCATAGTCTTAAAATTGAAGACGACTTGTGGGATCAGGCACATATTGTGGTCGCCGCCAGTGACGAGCAAGCCGAGAACCTAGCGATTTCCAGCGAAGCAAAACGCCGTAAATTACCGGTAAATATTGTAAATCAGCCCGATTTAAGCAGTTTTGTTTTTCCTTCAATTATCGATCGTTCACCCATTATTGCCGCAGTATCGAGCAGCGGGCAATTGCCGGTGTTAACGCGCCTGATTCGCAACAGATTGGAATCATCCATTCCCCATGCCTATGGGCGATTAGCGAATATAGCCGGAGCATACCGGGAGAAAGTCAATAATCTGATTGGCGAAAGCAACGCACGACGCCGCTTTTGGGAAAAAGTCCTCGAGGGGCGCTTCGCTGATTTGGTGTTTTCAGGTCAGGAAGACGAAGCGAAAACCGAGTTTGAAGCTCAACTGGCACAAGGCGTAAATGAAGCAAGTGCGGTAGGCGAGGTGTATCTGGTTGGCGCGGGCCCGGGCGATCCGGACCTTCTCACTTTTAAAGCCTTGCGACTTATTCGTCAGGCGGACGTAGTTTTATACGACAGATTGGTGTCGGATCCTATCATGGCGCTGGTGCGTCAGGATGCCGAGAAAATCAATGTGGGTAAGGAACGCGCAAACCATACCTTACCTCAAGAGTCGATCAATGAGCTCTTAGTCAAGCTGGCAAAACAAGGCAAGCGAGTACTCCGACTGAAAGGCGGGGACCCGTTTATCTTCGGGCGAGGCGGTGAAGAAATCGATACACTGGCCGAGAACAAGGTGCCGTTTCAGGTTGTTCCGGGTATTACAGCAGCCTCGGGTTGTGCAGCATATTCGGGAATACCGCTGACTCACCGTGATTACTCGCAGTCGGTTCGTTTTATTACCGGGCACCTCAAGGACAATACCTGCGATTTAGCCTGGCAGGAATTTGTTCACGACAAACAGACACTTGTCTTTTATATGGGGCTGAATGGCCTCCCCGTTATTTGCGAGCAACTGATTGCCCATGGCATGGCCGCAACAAAGCCCGTAGCCTTGATATCAAAGGGTACGACGCGAGAGCAGCGCGTTATTGTTGGCGATTTAAGCAGCATTACAGAACAGGCCAACGCCGCCAATATTAAAGCCCCAACCCTGATTATCATCGGGGATGTGGTCTCCTTAAGAGAAAAGTTAAATTGGAAAGTCGACGGTACTTAGGTCGACTTTCGTAAGTAAATTTTGCTGCAATTTTACCTAGTGTATTAGTGTGTTTTGGAGCACACCTGAGCAGTGCACAAGTCTGCGTTTTGCATCCGGATTATCGTTACAGTACTTGCATAACACGATAATTCAGGAGTCAACACGTGCAAGCATTACCTTCAGGTCTCATTAAACTGCGCGTTCTAGGTGCAGTGCCCATTAGTGAATATGCCGAACTGGCCCCCCCTCAGAATGCAAGCAATACTGAAGACCGCCTAAGTTTTTTTCGTCGTCTGAGACAGTCAAAACCAAGCCCGACTGAAGCTGAAAATACCACTTCATCACGCTATGTCTCTTTCAATGCAGCTTTATGGATGAGCTTTGCGAACGCTCCGGATAATCCGGTTTCTCTTTGGTTGAGTTACAGTGATGTGAAGGGGCAACATAGTGTCCTTATCGATGAGCATAGTTTCGTAGACACCACCTCGGCTATGTTAGCTGGCGAAGCAAGTTTTAAAGTCTGGGGAAGAATACGCGAGTTGAAAGTTTGTTGCGGCGGAGTAAAGGACCATGAACGCTTTCGGGTCGACGAATTTCATGTGAAGCGTAATAGTAATACCGACAACGAGGCAGCTCGCCTCAAACAGGCCTGAGCGCCATAGCAGATAAAGTCGATGAACTAAATGAGGTCTAAGCGTTCAGCTTAGTCCTCATCTTGCGTAAACTCTGGTCGCTCTTGGTGATTGCCATCATTGGCAGCGGCAACAACCACGATGGTATCGTAACTGTCTGCGGATTTCATAGGCTTAAGGCTACTTAGCTTTTCTGCAACCGGTTCTATCGTACATCTACTCAGACGTGTCTCCAATTGCTCTACTAATTGATTCATTACAGCTACCTCTTAACAACTTTTGTACTGCAAGGCCATTATGCTCATTGCGTTATATTTTTTAATATAGCGAAGCCTGTGCCAATATTTAAAAGCCATATAAAACAATGGGATAGAGTGATTGAGTGTTGGAGATACTTTGTTAAGGTGACAAAAAAGGGCAGTTATTGACGTCCAGTTTGTTCATTTTACTCAATAGTTTAGCAGCAAGCCTTGTCTAACATACCGCTTGAAAAAGAAGTGACGGCTATTGCTCAGCCTTGCGGAACTCACCTGGTGAACAGCCTTTCCACCGACGAAATGCGCGCGAAAAGCTCGCAGTGTCGCTATAACCCAGTTGAAACGCTACCTCATCGAGTTTCATATTGCTGCCTTTCAATAATTGAATTGCAATCTGCTGTCGCTCTTGATCGAGGATTTGTTTGAAGCTGGTGTGTTCACCTTTGAGTTTACGGCGCAAGCTTCGGGTGGACATAGCGAGGGCTTTGGCAACTTCTTCGACCGAAGCTACCAAGCCAAGGGGCCCTAATAATTGTTGCTGAACCATGCCCGTTATACCGGTTTTTTTTCTTCGCTCCAAATGTTGACGGCATTGCTCTGCCATCAATTGCACTAGGTTGGGGTCATAGGTTGGCAGTAAAATATCTGCCTCATCAAGCGTTACGCTTATAGCATTAAGCTCGTTGTGGTAGGTAGGTTTGACGTCAATAAGTGCTTCAATCTCGTCTGCGTAGTCAGGCGGCGGGCCTCGAAATGTAAGTTTCGAAAGTGTCACGCCCGCCAAACTTAATTCCTTGAAGAGATTGACGCCCGTTGCGATATCACGCTCTAACAGGAAGTGGCGCAGGGTATCTGGAATAGGGTCTGCGTCAAACAAAATACTAAATAGCCCGTTGTGATCCAACTGCTGCATGTGGCAGTAAGCGGTACTTAGCGGGAGATAGCGAAGCGCAAGCGATGCAGCGTCACGTAGTGTGCGGCTGGTGCGTAAAGCGAAACCCCATACACCAAAAGTCGAAACGCTATATTGAAGACCCAATCTGAACCCTAGTGCAGGTTCATTTGGTAGGGCCAAAATGATATTTTCGATTAGACGCATTTCTTGCGCACGAGATATAAGCGCGTCGCTATCTCGCAGTTGCGCTTCAGGTATATTAGTCCCCAACAGGCAGGTTTCTTTATCGACGCCCAAACTGGCGGCGAAATTAATCATCACTTGGCTGATTACGATTGGGTGGAGAATAGGCGCATCGATCGACATTAAAAAAGTGTATCTTATATTCTACAAAACAAATAGCGTATTGAAGCTGGGGCCACCAAAGCATGTATAGCGGCCGCTAATGCCCTTTGATTTTTGTTTAGTGATGGTAGATTGATTCCATCATATTAGCGACTTGTTGGAGTACATAGTGTCTGAAGATCTTG
>JBFJVR010000234.1:0-4928 GCA_041624095.1 Oleiphilaceae bacterium | reverse complement strand
TCAAGCGTCCGGCTTCCAGCATCTTGCACCTCGCGTCTCCCTTCTTACGTCTCCCGCCTTCCGTACAGCCACTTTGCTTGATCAAAGTGGCGCAAAATCATTGCCCGACGCCACGCTTTTCCTTGCTCCATTGATCATGCTGGCGTCGCGGGAACTCGCGCTTCGCGCTCAAACAGCCCGCGCCTTAACCCAGCATGCTTGCTCGCAGCTACGGGCGTGCCTGATGGGCGAGTTAGCCCCAAACGGCCAAGTAGGGTGGTTTGGTTAGGTTATGCTTCCAGTTTCAGGCTTCGAGCTTCCAGCTTCCAGCTTCCGGCTTCCAGCTTCTGGCTTTGAGCTACTAGCTTCCGGCTTCCAGCTTCAGACTTCTCAACATTCAACCCAACAAATGCAGGACCCACTCCGGCATGGGCTTTTCTGGCCCGATTAACGCACCGTCTGCGGTTTTCGCTTCGATCACAAAGGGTTGCTCATTGCTTGAGTTATCTAGCAGGTAGGCTTTGTCGGCAAGCTGGATTGCCGTTTTGATGTTTTCCATTGTTCTGGGGATGCGACTTTCAACTTTGTGTTCCGGCACGGAATGGCCACCTTCTTCTATCCGTTGCAGAATTCGGGCCTTATTTAGGTCGGGTGAACTGAGGTGAACGAAGACAAGAATAACTTCGTAGCCCATGGCCTTTGCTTTGGCCATGAAATCGATCTTAGAAGGGTGTGAAAAAACGGTTTCAAAACAGAAGCTGCGACCTTCCTGGAGGAGTTCGTTGCGCAAATTTTCTGCAATGGCTGCGGCCTGGTAACTGTGTGCCTCTGGGTTGTCGGGGAAAACATCACGTGCAATGTTGTCCGCGTTGACGAAGGGCATGCCTCGCTTTGCCAGTTGAGTGCGGTAGAATGTTGACTTACCTGCGCCGTTCCCGCCGGCTAAAAGCCATAGTTGCTTGCTCGATTTGCTCAATTGATGGCCTTAGATGCTGACAAACTTACCGTTTGAAAATCTCCCAATTGTCACATTACCTGCCGAGTCGACTTTCTCGAGAAGGCCTTCTTGGGTTTTGGATGCGCGGAAGGTGTAAGTACTTGTGGTGACTATTTCGGATAACTCGCCAGAATCACGTTGTGCATCGACGCTGGCAAAGACCTCGTCGGCATCTAAAGGCGCAGACTCGGTACACTCAACTCTTAGTTTAGCTAAGCCACTATTGATGCGAATCAGTGTTTCCGGGTCTAGCAGTTTTGAAACGTTGCGGCCCAGACTTGCCCAATATTCTATTTGCTCAATGGCGCTGCGATTACTGAGCGAGCCTGCGAGCTTTGCCTGAGTCATCAGGTCGTTTTCAAGTCTGACTGGTGAGTTAGCTTTTGCCATAATTTACGCTCCACTGATGGGGTGTTCGGACTAAGTGTAGCAGTTCGCTACAAGGGAATAAATACCCTGTAGCGAATAGCTACATCGCCGTTCGGTGAGACAAATGAGGGCGAAAAAAGGTGCAACTACCTTTTTAGATACATTCGGCAGCTAGGACTTTTCGGCGTCTTCGACCTGTTTTGCCTGCACTGCCGTCAATGCGATGGTGAACACAATGTCCTCTACCAGCGCGCCGCGCGACAAGTCGTTGACCGGTTTGCGCAAGCCCTGCAACATTGGCCCAACGCTAATTACGTTGGCGCTGCGCTGTACTGCTTTGTAGGTGGTATTACCGGTATTGAGGTCGGGAAAGATAAATACCGTTGCTTTGCCTGCAACCGGGCTGTCCGGCGCTTTCTTCGCTGCCACGCTGGCGATCGCTGCTGCATCATATTGCAGCGGGCCGTCAATAAGCAGGTCGGGGCGTTTTTGTTGCGCGAGTTTGGTTGCTTCACGTACTTTGTCGACATCGAGCCCTGAGCCGCTTTGTCCGGTACTATAACTGATCATGGCGACTTTAGGTTCGATGCCAAAGGTGCGCGCTGAATCTGCACTTTGGATGGCAATATCTGCGAGTTCTTCCGCATTCGGGTCGGGGTTTATCGCGCAGTCGCCGTATACCAGCACCTGCTCGGGTAGACACATAAAGAATACCGACGATACTACCTTGGCATTGGGTGTGGTTTTAATCAGCTGAAGTGCTGGCCGAACGGTATTGGCTGTCGTATGTACCGCGCCAGATACCAGTCCATCAACTTCGTCGAGGGCAACCATCATGGTAGCGAGAACGACGTTGTCTTCGAGCATCGCAACAGCCATTTGCGGAGTCAGCCCTTTGTTTTTACGTAACTCCACCATTGGCGCTACGTAACGTTCCCTGACTTCGTCGGGGTCAATAATACCTATGTCGTTAGGTAGTGCGACGCCCTGTAGTTTTGCAACGGCCTGAATTTCTTCCTGCTTGCCGATGAGCACGCACTTTGCGAGTCCTCGTTGATGGCAGATTGCCGCCGCACAGACGGTTCTGGGTTCGTTACCTTCAGGAAGTACAATTACTTTGTTTGCGAGGCGTGCTGCCTGAGATAGCTGGTAACGAAAAGCTGGGGGGGAAAGCCTGACTGCGCGTTCGATCTCGCAGCGTGTTTTTAGCCAGTCAATATCAATGTGCTCCGAAATCGTGCTGACGACCTCCTCCATACGGCTGATATCGTCGACTCTGACTTCGTTGTTCATGCTGGCCAGTTCACTGGCGGTATGAAAGGTGTCGCGTTTCGAAAGCAGCAAAGGGAGGCCCGTAGACAGTGCTTGGCGGCAGAGCGTCATGATTTGTTCGTTAGGGCTGTAGTTCCCGGTGAGCAGGATGCCTGCGAGTGGCACGCCGCTGAGGGCAGCCATGGAGGCCGCAAGTATCACGTCTACTCTGTCGCCGGGCGTAACAATCAGGCAGCCGGGCGTAAGTTGATCAATAATGTTCGGCACGCTTCTGGCGCAAACCGAAATGTTGCGGATTCGTCGTTCGGATATGTCACCGGCATGCAGCGTATCAAGCTTTAAGGGCTCGATAATATCGATTACACGGGGTGCGCAAAGCCGGGGGTTCCAAGGGATTTGACCGAGAAGTCGAAAATTCTCGCCGAGAATTTTACATTCCTTGCGATAATCTGGCGGCGTTATGTTGTGTATCAGCTCTGCTTCACTCAGGTACATAGAATGTTCGAGGCGGTTACTCGGGCCGCCGGTTTTGTTCAGAATGACGCCGAGTACATCAGGGTCTTCGGCTGATGCGAATAAACCAGCAGCTAACTCAAGGTGGTTGTCGAGTTCAGCTGGCGTCATGTTTCGAGGGCTGGTGACGAGAATAACTTGTGCATCCAGATTGCTTGCGATGTCGATATTTAGCCTTGCTGTATAGGGTTCGTTCCGATCGGGAACCAGACCTTCGACAATGACGACATCGTTATTGACAATGACTTGCTGATAGTTTTCAATGACCTTCTCCATCAACAGTCCATTGTCGCCCTTGCTCATTAGGCGCTGAGCTTCCGCTAGTAAAATGGGTTGCGGTGATTCGCCACGACTAATGGCTTTGGCAAAGTGGACCGATTCATCTGCGTGCTCGCTACTTGATTCATCGCCGGGCGTAATGGGTTTGAAAAAACCGACGCGAACGCCAATTTTGTCGAGCGCGCG
The DNA here is from genome assembly GCA_041624095.1 of Oleiphilaceae bacterium. Lineage (GTDB taxonomy): Bacteria > Pseudomonadota > Gammaproteobacteria > Pseudomonadales > Oleiphilaceae > PZPK01. Next base: position 1,333 of record JBFJVR010000234.1, on the reverse strand, counting down.
CACCAAGCCCAGGCTGACCGAAGTCAGGCCCGAGTTGAGAGCAGTAGGTGCGATAAAGAAAGATTTGCTCATGTGTCGTTTCCTTGAATTACTTTCTTGACCTTAAGGGGTCATTGGCAGAATTAAATGAGGGTTTGGGTGTCCAGCGCAATCATTTTTTCTTCATCGGTTGGAATCACCATAATCGGGTGAGAGCGGGTGGCGTGAATTTGCCCAGCCGTTCCTCGTGGGAGTGCGGTGTTAAGTTCGGCATCAAGCTCAAAGCCCAGTAGTTTTAGGTGGGCGACGGTTTTACTCCTTACCAAGGTTGCGTTTTCGCCAATGCCTCCGGTAAATACAAGTGCATCGATGTGCTCTAGGGAGGTTAGCATCGAGCCGATATATTTGGCGAGACGTTTACAGAAAATATCTATCGCAAGGGCTGCTTGCGCGTTGCCTTGTTCAGCCGCAGCGATCAGGGTGCGCATGTCATTGCTCAGCCCCGACACCCCGAGTAAGCCGCTTTCTTTGTTGAGCAGCGTATAAATATCGTCAGTTTGGTAACCGTTCTGCAGCAGATAGTCATATAGGCCGGGGTCGATATCACCGCTACGAGTGCCCATTACCAAACCCTCTAAGGGCGTCATTCCCATACTTGTATCGACGCTCTCACCGTCTTTTATCGCTGCGACACTGGCGCCATTGCCGAGATGTGCGCTGATGAGATTAACCTTGTTCACTGGTTTCTTCAGTAGAGTAGCCGCTTCGAGCGTGATGCAGCGGTGGCTAGAGCCATGAAAACCATAGCGCCTAACGCCAAGGTCTTTGTACATCGTATAAGGTAAAGCGTAAACATACGCGGTGGGTGGCATAGTCTGGTGAAATGCAGTATCGAAAACGGCAACTTGAGGGAGGCTCGGAAAGCGCGCGCTAAGTAGCTTGATACCGTTTAAGTTGGCCGGGTTATGCAGTGGGGCCAGAGGAATGCACTCTTCGATCTGCGACAAAACCTGTTCATTTATCAAGGTCGAAGCTTTGAATTGCTCACCACCATGCACGACTCTGTGGCCAACGCCCGCAAGTGTGCTGTCCAGCTCATAGTGTTCTGAAAGTTGCGCTAAAAAGGTATCCAGTGCACCACTGTGGCTGAGTTTAGCTTGATGTTGTTTGTCTGCGCTCATGCTGGACTGCAAATAGGCCCGTTCACCACCTAGCCCGTCAGCGATACCTTCTGCAAGGAGGGAAAGGGTTCCTGCCTCGTACAAGGCAAATTTTAATGAGGAGCTTCCGCAGTTAATAGTCAGAATCGTTGGCTTGGGCATGATGTCCTTGGTATATGTTTTTGGAATGGTAT
>JBFJVR010000233.1:0-4975 GCA_041624095.1 Oleiphilaceae bacterium | reverse complement strand
CGTCTTTACGTCCAATCATTGCGGGCACATCAATTTTTACTTTACCAACAGTGATTCCATGAACTTCCAGACCTTCTTGTGCTTCCTGATACTTCCAAGAAGAATCCAACAATGCTTTTGATGGAATACAACCCACGTTTGCGCAGGTGCCTCCCAAAGTAGGCTTGCCGTTCTTGTTGATGTATTTATCAATACAAGCAACAGACAGCCCTAATTGAGCAGCTTTTATCGCGGCTGCATAGCCACCAGGGCCGCCCCCAATAACAACAACGTCGTATGATTTAGACATGGTAAATTACATTCCTTTATATCTGTGAACTTGAATGAAGCGACTTGTCTAGATTTCTAAAAGCAATCTAGCAGGGTCTTCAATGAGTTCCTTAATCGCAACCAAGAACTGAACCGCTTCTTTACCATCTATCAATCGATGATCGTAAGACACAGCCAGATACATCATCGGCAGGATTACTACCTGTCCATTTACTGCCATTGGGCGCTCTTGAATTTTGTGCATGCCCAGAATCGCGGTTTGCGGCGGATTAAGAATAGGCGTCGACATTAGCGAACCAAACACGCCGCCATTGGAAATCGTAAAGGTGCCTCCGGTCATTTCTTCGATGGTCAATTTGCCATCACGTGCTTTGCCGCCAAATTCTTTAATGGTGCCCTCGATAGTTGCGAGGCTCATAGTGTCGGCATCTCTGAGTATCGGCACTACCAGGCCTTTCTCGGTTGATACCGCAACGCCAATGTCCTGATACCCGTGATAAACAATATCGTTACCGTCTATCGATGCGTTCACTGCGGGGAAACGTTTAAGCGCTTCGGCCGCGGCTTTAACGAACAAAGACATAAAGCCAAGTTTGGTGCCGCTATGAGTTTTCTCAAATAAGTCTTTATACTGCTTGCGCAAGTCCATCAAGGGTTTCATGTTGACTTCGTTAAAGGTTGTCAGCATCGCCGTATTCTGACTGGCATCCAGCAAGCGCTTGGCAATACTGGAGCGCAGGCGCGTCATAGGCACGCGTTTTTCTGCTCGAGCGCCTTGAGGAACATTTGCCGGGGCAGCACTCGCCGCAGCCGGTTTTGCCGCAACAGGGGCAGACTTCTTGTTGTCCTCAATAAACTTAACGACGTCTTCTTTGGTTACTCTGCCGTCTTTACCGCTAGCAGGTATACTAGCCGGGTCCAGCGAATTTTCCTCGGCGAGCTTACGAGCAGCAGGGCTTAGCAGCACCTCATTTTGCGCGGCTGAGTTCGCAGTTGATGTGTCCTCTGTCTGGGCACTTGAGCTCTCCGCCGTGGTCGAGCCGGTTGCGCCAGCTTCGAATTTGCCAATAACCTCACCACTTAAAACGATGTCTCCCTCACCCTTGATAATTTCTTTGATTACACCGCTATCGGGCGCTACAACTTCGAGCACCACTTTATCGGTTTCTATATCAACGATCAGTTCGTCGCGCTCGACCTGCTCCCCGGGTTGTTTGTGCCAGGTTGCTATGGTTCCGTCCGCGACAGATTCAGGGAAGGTTGGGGCTTTAATTTCTGTAGACATTTCCAATCCTTATAAAACGCTTATTTAACATCAAATGCTTGATTGATTAATTTGGTTTGCTCTTCGACATGCACGGAAATATACCCCGCTGCCGGTGCGGCTGAACTTTTTCGACCCGCATAACGCAAATAGATAGACTCGTTAATTTTCTTCAATACCCTACGCATTCGATGCTGGGTTGGGTACCAGGCTCCCTGGTTTTGTGGTTCTTCCTGACACCATACAACGTCCTTCAGTTTCGGATAGACCCGCAAAACTTCCTCGAGGTCTTCTCCGGGGAAAGGATACAATTGCTCGATCCTGATCACTGCGGTATTTTCAAACTCTTTAGTTCGGCGGAAGTCCAGCAGTTCGTAATAAACCTTGCCGCTACACATGATCGCGCGAGTCACTTTCTTCGGATCAATTTCATCGACTTCTGGTATTACCGTCTGGAAGCTTCCCGTGCTCAAATCTTCAAGCGTCGAAACCGCTTCTTTGTGCCGCAACAGACTTTTAGGAGTAATTGCTATCAGAGGTTTTCGTAATGGCCGCTTCACCTGACGACGCAACATATGAAACACCTGAGCAGGAGTGGTTGGTACACAAACCTGAACGTTATGCTCGGCACATAATTGCAAATATCGCTCGATACGCGCTGAGGAGTGCTCAGGCCCCTGCCCTTCGTAGCCATGAGGTAGCAACATGGTCAAGCCGCAGAGGCGGCCCCATTTGTGCTCACCACTGGTAATAAACTGGTCGATCACCACCTGCGCACCATTGGCGAAGTCGCCAAACTGGGCTTCCCAAACGACCAAAACGCCGGGGTTGGTAGTAGCAAAACCATATTCAAATGCCAGCACAGCCTCTTCGGATAGCAGCGAATCATATATTTCGAAGCGCGGCTGGTCTTCAGCAAGGTGTTGCAATGGGATATACGTAGACGCATCACTTTGGTTGTGTAACACCACGTGCCGATGCGAAAAAGTGCCGCGCCCTACGTCTTGCCCAGTGATACGAATCTCATGCCCTTCGTGCAACAAGGTTGCGTACGCCATTACTTCGCCATAACCCCAGTTGATGGGCATGGCCCCCTGATTCATCTTGCTTCGGTCCTGAATGATCTTCTGAACCTGCCGTTGAATAGGAAAACCTTCTGGTGTCGTGCCCAGTTTTTTACCCACCTTTTGCAAGGTCTTTAGGTTAATGCCGGTTTTGGCTTTTGCAGTCCACTCGTGGCCAATATAAGGCGCCCAATCAACATACATGGATTTGTTCGGCTCGAGTACCAGGCTCTTGGTAACGTGATCGCCTTTATCGAGAGCCGATCGGTAATCATCTTCGATTTTCTTGGCCTGCTCTTCGGTAATTACACCTTCGGCAATCAACTTTTCAGCATAAATTGTACGCGTCGTTTTGAGCTTTTTGATCACTTCGTACATTAGAGGCTGAGTGCCTGATGGCTCGTCGGCTTCGTTATGGCCACGGCGCCGATAACAAAACAGATCGATAACGACATCTTTCTTGAACTGGTTGCGATAGTCCAGCGCCACCTGAGTGGCGAACAAAACGGCTTCCGGGTCGTCGCCATTAACGTGCAAGATCGGTGCTTCGATCATTTTTGCTACGTCGGTACAGTACTCTGTAGAACGCGCGTCTTCACGCTTACTCGTAGTAAAGCCAACCTGATTATTAATGATGATGTGTATTGACCCGCCAGTCCCGTAACCACGGGTTTGCGACATCTGGAAGGTTTCCATCACCACGCCCTGCCCCGCAAAGGCTGCATCACCATGCATGATAATTGGCACGACCGTTTCACCGACCTGATCTTCGCGACGCGTTTGACGGGCACGCACCGAACCTTCTACCACGGGGGATACGATTTCCAGATGGGAGGGGTTAAACGACAAGGCCAGGTGTACTTCGCCACCAGGCGTCATCACATTAGACGAGAAACCCTGGTGATATTTAACGTCGCCTGAGCCCATGTCGTGCAGCTTCTTGCCGTCGAATTCGTCAAACAGGTCTTTTGGATTCTTACCTAGCGTATTGACCAGTACATTAAGTCGACCGCGATGCGCCATACCAATAACGATTTCTTTGGCGCCATAGCCGCCTGCACGCTGTATCAACTCATCGACTAAGGGGATGAGGCTCTCGCCACCCTCAAGGCCGAATCGCTTGGTACCGGGGTAGCGTGAACCCAAGTATTTTTCGAGACCTTCGGCTGCACTTAAACGCTCGAATAAGTGGTAACGTGTATCGAACTCGAAATTAGGCTTGCCTTTAACTGACTCCAAGCGCTGTTGAAACCAGCGCCGAATGTCGGTATCGACAATGTGCATATACTCAGCACCTATTGAAGAACAATACGTGCTCTCCAGGCCAGCAATGATTTTTCGTAACGGGAGAACGTCGTCTCCGAACGCCAAACTACCGGTTTGAAATTCAGTATCGAGGTCAGCTTCACTCAAACCATGATAGGACAATTCGATGTCAGGAACATGGCTGCGTTCCATCAAACCCAGTGGGTCGAGTTTGGCAACCTGATGCCCACGAATGCGGTAGGCACCAATAAGCTGCAGCACTTTAACCTGCTTGCGTTCATGCTCGCTGGTGGCGCTTGCCGGGGTACTCAGGTCCTGATTGAAGTATTTGTGTTTGGAGAGGTGGAGAAACTGTTCTCGAATAGTGGAGTGCGGAACATCCTGGGCGGCATGCCCGTTTACTCTGGGCAATTGATCAAAATAACTTCTCCATTCCTCAGAGACACTATTTGGATCGGCCAGGTAAGCGTCGTACAGCTGCTCAACATATACCAAATTGCCCCCGGACAGATGAGAAGTCCGCCAGAGCTGTTCCATGATGCTTTCTTGCATTAATAGCTCGCCTTAATTAGCAGTAAATGCGAATACCAGGCACTATCTATCAGGCTGCCGATAACCGGCCAGTTTTATTTACCTGCTTTGCAGGTGGTGATGACTGCTGCCTCAAAGATAATACGGGTGTTACCCGATTCCCCAGTGGTTATATTTATCAGCAACCTACCAGCGTCGCTTTTTGGGCGTTGACAGTAGCTTCCAGATTTTCCGTGGAACATATATATGCCGGTTCCAGGGAAGGATTCATCATTAGATTATAGACATTATTTTAGTTTTCGGAGGTATTTTTCCGAATTCGTTATTAAGCCGGAATCGCTTCGTCTATTAAGCGCTTCCGGCCTTATTCATTCAGCGCTTCGATCAGGTCGAACGCTGCAACAACATGCTACGAATATGACCAATTGCCTTGTTCGGATTCAAGCCCTTCGGGCACACGCTGACACAGTTCATGATTCCACGGCAGCGGAAAACACTGAAGGGGTCATCCAGATCTGCCAAACGCTCGGCAGTTGCTGTGTCTCGTGAATCTGCCAGAAAACGATACGCCTGCAACAGG
>JBFJVR010000232.1:0-4979 GCA_041624095.1 Oleiphilaceae bacterium | reverse complement strand
GGCCTGCTTCCAGACAAATCTTCGGCAGCTGTGTGGTTTTTCCGGAACCGGTCTCACCCGCTACCACAACAACCTGATTAGCAGCTATTAACTTGGCAATTTCTGCAGCTTTTTCGGCAACCGGAAGGTTCTCGGGGAAACCAATATGCGGGCTCACAGCACAACGTTCAAGATAGCGACTTTCGGCTTCGCTAATACGCGTTTTGATGCCTTCCACTTCGGCGGTGCGCGCCACTTCGCTGTCTAAACGCGAGAGCTTCGCAATACGTTTTTTAATCCTGACTTGATCGATAAACGTGCAGTTATCGAGATTGAATTTCATAGAGGACAACTTACCCATAACTGCAATTGCATATTCCTTAAACTACTAAAAAGGTGAACCGCCGCAAACTTTAGAGCCAGCGCGCACGATAAACACCTAGTATTTTTGATTAGCGCCAATTGTCGCCTATCCTTATAGAACTATCTTCCCAAACGAGACACAAGCGAGCTATGCGAGCCTTAGAAAATATTACCTACGACGAATTACACGTTGATGATTATGCCACATTTACCAAAACATTGACCGAAGATGAACTTGTTTTGTTTGCCGCAGCATCCGGCGATGTCAACCCCGTTTCTTTGGATCCAGAGTTCGCGAGCAACAGCACATTCAAAGAACGCATCGGGCATGGTATGTGGTCGGGCTCGCTAATTTCCGCTGCCTTGTCTACAGTAATACCGGGCCCAGGAACCATACATCTTGAACAGCAGTTAAAATTTAGCCTGCCAGTAAAGCTGGGTGATACCTTGACGGTCACGCTCAAGGTGGTTGAAAAGCTGGAGAGATTCAGGGTGCTGCTTGATTGCGAAGTGGTAAATCAGGATAACGAGCTGGTTGTCAGCGGCCAAGCCAAGGTTATCGCACCTCAAGACAAGATCAGCATGGAAAGCCCTACTCTACCGCGCATAAAAATAGAGAGTTAAAGCAAATACCAGACTCAACCCTGTTTGCTCAGGGTCTGGAACTGGCTGCCCCACATAGCACGGTAGGCCGATTCCATTTGGGCGGCAAAACCTTTAGCGTCGCACACGGGTGAAGCCCTTAGGTCTGCTCGGAGTGATTTTCGAAGCGCGTCAAGTTCGACCGGATTTGCTGCCTTCTGAAGTGCCCTTTCGATATATTCCGTTTTGTTTTCGGCAATCCAGCCCTCTAAGCCCGAATTAGTTAATATGCTTCGACCGACTCGGCTCGCATGAACGTCACCCGAAAGGGTCAGCGTTGGCACCCCCATCCAAAGCGCCTCGAAGGTTGTTGTCGTTCCATTATACGGGAACGGATCCAAAGCAATATCTACCTCATTGTAGGTCAGCATATGTTGGCGTGAGTCAGGCACCAAACCATATATCACCAGTCTTTCTTTTGGAATGCCCTCTTGCTCAAACATTTCAATAACCCGCGCCTTGGTACTTTCGTCCTGCAACTGCGACGACTTCAACAACAAGCGCGAATCAGGGCTGCGGATTAATATTTCGGACCATACCTCGACCACTTCGGGGGTCATCTTGACGACATTGTTAAAGCTGCCAAAGGTCACAAAGCCATTCTTAAGCGCGGGAGCCTCAGAAGGCTCGGGTAATTGATCATCACCTTGATAACACAGAAAGCTGTCTTTAAGCCTAATCAAGCGTTCGGAACACAAGGTATCAGCAACGCCCTCCGGGTCGCTATGTGAATCAACTATCCGGTAGTCAATCTGTGCTAAACCCGTAGTATTTGGGTAGCCCAGCCAGCTTGCCTGTACCGGCGCCGGTTTTTGTAAAAACACGCTCAGGCGGTTGTCGGCCATATGTCCGGTAAGGTCGACGAGAATATCAATTTCGTCATGCCTTATCTGCTCAGCTAACTGCTTATCCGGCACAGCCGCAACGGAAATCCACTTGTCGCAACATGCTTTCAGCTCTGCGGTAAACGCATCTTCTATCGTATTGTTGTAATACCCGAACACCTCAATTTTCGATTTGTCGTGGTGCTGGAACAAGGGAAGTAAAAAATACGCCACCGAGTGCTGATGAAAGTCCGGCGATATGTAGCCGACGCGCAGCCTTTTTTTGTCGGAGCTTAGTTTGGCCAAGGGGTGTTGAAAACGGTTCGCTTTTATCGCCGGGGAGCAATGACGTTGCCACGCGCGATGCTTGGCAGACACTTCGTTCGGTGGAATATCGGACAGATAATTTAGCGCTAACAGGAGGTTAGAATAGGCAGCCGACAAACCGGGCTCAGCTTTGACCGCTGCGGCAAGGACCTCAACCGCTTCTCTCATGCGGCCCGATTCTTTTAGTACGTTGCCCAAGTTCCCCAAAGCAAAACCGGAGCGTGCATTCTTCTCAACCACCTTACGAAAACACGCTATCGCCGCCTCATAACGATGGTTTTTTTTATGTATAACACCCAGGTTATTGTAGGCCTCGACAAAACCGGGGTTTACTTCGATGCAACGTTGATAGCACGCTTCGGCCTGCGGCAGCTGCTGCATACCTTCGTGAATGCTTCCCAGGATGAAATAGGCCTGAAATCGCTTTGGATCAACCGCGACGGCGTTGCCGACTAATTGCAACGCGGCTTGTAGTTGACCCGCTTTGTGTGCCAATACTCCAAGAAATTGGTTCGCATCTGCATGATATGGATCTTTACTGAGCACGCGCCGGTAAAGTCCCTCTGCCGTCCTGAAATCACCTTTCTGATGAGCCGTTACTGCTTGCTGCATCAAAGCAAATAAGGCCTGTCGGTCACTAGCACTCAAATTTTTCGTAAATAAAGCCGGCTTGGCACCCGCTGCTTCGCTTTGTCTTTGTCCCATTTACCTAGTCCGGATGCATCAGCTATTTTTATCAGAATCGAATATTCGTTGCTGTTATCACGGACTCATTGTTGCGCAGATGGAATTGTATTTCCACCGAGCAAATCACAGACTAAGTGGCCGAGTTCACACTATGAGAACAGAGTGATCTCGACCGAAGGGTCTAAAAGAGGATACTAACCTTGATACGAACTATTTAGGGTGGAAGTCAAAGGGGATATTCACGGTCACCTGAGCGACGGCTTCGGCGCCATAGTTTGCCAACCGGACGCGATTAACCAGTTTCGCTTCGAGCGCCTTGTTCCCGAGTTCGGATGATACTATGCGACAAGATGACACGCTCCCGTCTGGCTCGATAACGACCTCCAGCACAACTTTACCTTCAAGAAACGGGTCCTGGCGCAGGGCTCGGTTATACAGTTTAAACAGTGGTTCCTTGAGCGTTTCGTTGGTATACAAGATGCTTTCGCGGCTACGCTGGTTCGTTTTACGCGCCGCTTCGGCTTCAGCCAGCGCCAAATCACGCTCATCCTGAGTCGCATCAAGTTGTGCGCTTTGGTGCGTTTCCAGCGCTACCTGTTCCGCAGGTGCAGCAAGTGCGTCGGTATCTATACCTGAGCTCCCCGCCAATACCTTGTCTGTAACAAGCCCTTGGGCCTTGGCAGCAATCGTTGCCTCTTTGCGTATCTTTGAGGTCTTACTAAGGCGGCTCAGATCTACCGCACTTTTTAGCTCCGAAAGGTCATCCTGCAAGGCCAGCAAGCCAGTTTTCTTAGCGGCTTCACGGGCCTTGGCGACTTTTTTCGCATCCACCATTTTTGGCTTCGGATCAGGCTTTGTTTGAGGCTTCGGCGGCGGCTTTTTGTCGATCTCGGGTTTTTTCTTCTCTTCTTTCTTGACCGGCTCGGGTGGTTTTTCCTCTATTTCTTTTTTGGCCGCATCATCTAACTTAGGCGCTAACGGCTTGGGCTTTTCTTTCTTGAGCACAATTTTGGCTAACTGCGGTGGTAGTTTTTCGAGAGTCTCACGGTCAGGTTCGGGCAGGTCTATCAATGGAACCCAGACTGACAGCACTAGCAGCAATAACAGGAAGATACATAGTATCCATCTGTAATAGCGGTTTTCTTGCGCTCCTGACGTCCACGGCAGCATCAAAGGGTCCTGTTTGACTGGCATCAGCTCTCCTTAGCGCTTGTCGAAAGTGGCTGCGTAGATTCGCCCTTGCCAGCAGTTTGTTTATTTACCGCTAGTGACACTCGCGAATAGTTCGCAGCGGTGCAGGTCGCCATTATTGCCTTGAGCACTTTGTAGGGCAGGTTTTTGTCGGCTACCAAGGTCACCTGATAGCCTTCTGCTGCTTGCGGGTCGTTCCCTTGACGCTGAGCTTGATAATCGAGCTCTTGTTTCAAACCTGGTATTAACTCACCCTCGTAATCAGGGCCAATTTCTGCCACTGGCCGGCCTTGCACGAGTATGCTGTTTTGCGTTACCGACACCAGCAATGTCTCTTTTGGCTCGGCCTGAGCACTCGACTTAGGCAACTCAACCGATTTATCTTGCTGTAGCACCTTCACATCAGACGAATTAACCATTAGGAAAAAAACCAGAATGGTGAATATGTCCATCAGCGATACAAGGTTAAGGCCACCGGCTTTATGCATGCGGCGGTAATGCCGCTGAATGCGTTTAGCTCTGCGTGACAGTTTCATCGCGCCACCTCCGGTGTCTGGGACTGCGGTGGCGCATCCCCTATCGAAATATCCGGAAACAACTCTGCCTCTACCAGACTGGCCGCGACAACCGCCGGATATGAGCGCGTGGTATCCATAACACTGACCAGGGTCTGATACGCGATGTCTTCTTCAAGCAACAGGGTAATGTCGGTTTTCTCTGGCAACTTTTGTTTCACTGCACGCAGCACGTCCGATAACGTATTGTAATCATAGTCATCGCCTTGCTTCGCTATCCGCTTGATCAGGCCGGCCTGAGAGTCAGCCAAACTAAACCCGTCTTTGCGCACGATTAGCTGAAGTTGCAGCTGCTCCTCATTCAGTTCTGGAATGGACGCGTCACTGCTACGCGGAAAGTTCAAGTCGATCACCGCGGTATGAGCGAACACCATGCTTAATAACAGCACCG
>JBFJVR010000231.1:0-4987 GCA_041624095.1 Oleiphilaceae bacterium | reverse complement strand
GTAGCGAAGTTCCAAAGTCCTCCGATGAGGATCGCGAGTTGGAAATGATTGCCGGGGAATTCAAGGAAAGCTTTGAGGACCTCATCTTTAGGGAAAAGGTGACGGTCAAGCAAAACGACGACTGGATAGAAGTGTCTTTGGATGACACCGTCGTGTTTAGAAGTGGTGGGGTTGAACCCGTCGATGATGCCTTTCCCATTAATGAAAAGATCGCTCGAATTATGGGTAACCACGAAAATGCCATGCTGGTTGAAGGGCATACCGACAATGTGCCGATACGAAGTTCTGCGTTTCCGTCAAACTGGGAACTGTCGGCCGCACGGGCAGCTTCTGTTGTCAGATATTTGGCACTTGAAGGGGTGTCACCCAAGCGTTTGGGGGCTATGGGTTACGGAGAGTTCAAACCTGTTGCGCGCAACGATACACCTGCAGGGCGCTTGAAGAATCGTCGAGTCGTGTTGCTGATATCAAAACAAAAAGACATTCGTGAGAGTCTGTTAAACTAGGGGCTCCGGTCAGTTTATAAGCGAACTATACGTCCTGAAATTGCCCACAAAAAGTTGTTCAATCTGTTTTTAACTATCCCTCTTTTATCTCTGGTAAATAATCTTTTTTTAACGTCTGGCACAGCTTGTGCTTTGTCCATATATAAATACAGGGCAGGGCAGTTTTTCGGCAATAGAATGCCGTATTGGGTATATACTGTCCGCCGGATTGCATGACGATCGGAAACGCTGTTATTGGCCGATACATGCATATTCTTGATCAAATACTTCTGGGAGTTGGAAGAAGGTGAGAATCTGGGCAATCGCAAATCAAAAAGGTGGTGTAGGTAAAACAACGAGTGTTGTTTCGCTGGGGGGCTTACTCGCTCAGGAGGGTAAAAGGGTGCTGGTTATGGATCTCGATCCGCACGGCTCTCTGACCAGTTACTTCAAATACGACCCTGACTCTATTGAGCAGAGTGCGTTCGATCTTTTCATGCATCAGGGTAAGGTGCCAGATGGTTTGCCGGAACAGTTAATAACGGCGACTTCGTGCCCGGGAATGGATCTTCTTCCCGCATCTACGGCGCTTGCGACACTCGAAAGGCGCATGGTGGGTGTCGACGGTATGGGCCTTATTATTTCGAAGACCCTGGCGATGCTTTGGGATCAGTATGACTATGTACTGATAGACAATTCACCTTCATTAGGGGTGTTGATGATCAATTCCCTAGCAGCGAGCCAGCAACTGATTGTGCCTGTGCAAACCGAGTTTTTGGCGATCAAGGGCTTGGAACGCATGATGCATACGCTCGGGATGGTGATAAAGTCGCAGAAAAGCAACTTGAAGCATATGATTCTACCAACGATGTTTGACCGGCGAACCCAAGCTTCGACCCAGAGCTTAAGAACGATTAAGCAAACCTGGGGAGATGCCGTTTGGAAGTACGCGATCCCTGTTGATACGAAATTCAGAGATGCGAGTTATGCCGGTCTCGTCCCTTCAGAACTTGATCAGAATACACATGGCGTTAGAGCATACAAAAAGCTTTTGGAGAACCTTAAGGAAATGACTAGCGGGCAGGTGTGAGTACTCTGGCTTTTCCTGCAGGCCTTCAACGTCAGCACCGCAGGGTGCTTAGGTGGTTGTAGTAACATTTTCGATAAATCAGTTAGCTAAAATGCTTGCACAAAAAGGTGTGGTAAGTGAAGCAAGACGAACGTGACAAGCCAAAGAACGCAAAATCCGCGTTGGCAGATTATTATGATGATTTGCTTGGCTCGATCGCTGGTGACCCGCTGTTAAGCGATGCAATCAGTGACGATGCGGAGAAGGCGCTGAGCCTGGCTGAAGCGTCACCTCCGGTCAAGGAAGCACCGGTTTTAGCTAGCGAAACAGAGTCTGCGGAGCGTGGAAGTGTTCGTTCCGCAGCGCCAGAAACACAGCGTGGTTCAACGCGGAAAACCGCAACAAAGCAAGCTCAGTTTCAAGAGGAGTCAAGGACGCCTGCACTGATGACCTCGCCGGTGATTCCAGCGGCTTTTCCAAAACTGGCTCCAAGCGAGCTCAAGGTAGAGCCGGCACCTCCCCAACCAGCACCTCCCCAGGTTGAAACGCAGCAAGCCAGTATTAAGGTGCCAACCGCGCCCGAAGAAAAGCTCCTGAGCCCGGAACTTAGTCCGCCCGACCTTACTGCAGCAGAGGATTCTTCGTCTGAACTTGCTGCGCCGGTTCTGCATGATGAAGGTGAGCGGGTCAGTGCGCCACCGGAGTGGCATGAAAATGGTCGTCCACACTGGGGGCAAGAGCGTTTTGAATGCTTGCTGTTTTCTGTAGCGGGTTTAAAGTTGGCGGTACCCTTGATCTCTTTGGGGTCGATACACAAGATCGAAAAGGAATTTACGCCACTGGTTGGTCGAGCTGACTGGTTTATGGGGCTGTATCGAACCCAGGAACGCAATGTCCATGTGGTAGACACAGCCTTATGGGTGATGCCTGACCGCTATAGTGATGAAGTGCGTGAAGGGTATCAGTTTATAATCCGTTTGGGTGATACCAACTGGGGAATGGCGTGTAACTCGGTCGAGCAGGCGATACAGCTTGCGCCGTCTCAGGTTAAGTGGCGCACGCAACGTGGCAAACGGCCTTGGTTGTCGGGTACGGTGATAGACCATATGTGCGCCTTACTGGATGCAGATACCTTGAGTTACCTGTTGCAAGAAAACGCACAGCTGCCCGCCAGATAATAATTTAAATATTCGGAATGGCTGGCATAGATTGTGCGATGTTCTATATTAAACTATGTCAGTGATGAATTTTTGACACACACATCTTACCTAGGCAAAGAAGCATAGCTTACACCGTGTTTGCCGGTACGTTAAAATGCGCAGTTAGCGAACGATTTAAAGAGGTCTGGAGAATGGCACCTAACACTGGTCATAGTAGTCAAGCGGCGGAAGACTCAATTCTGCAATACGTGACGTTTCGACTTGATCATGAAACCTATGGTATTAACGTAATGCAGATTCAGGAAGTGTTGCGGTATACCGAAATTGCTCCCGTTCCAGGTGCACCTGACTACGTACTTGGCATTATTAACCTAAGGGGTAATGTCGTTACCGTGATCGATACGCGAAAAAGATTCGGCTTGTCGGATTCAGAAGTGAGCGATCATACTCGGATAGTGGTGCTGGAAGTTGAAGGCCAGGTTATCGGCGTTCTGGTTGACTCGGTCGCAGAGGTTGTTTATTTGCGTCAGTCCGAAATAGAAACTGCGCCCAATGTTGGCAATGAAGAGAGTGCGCGTTTTATTCAGGGTGTTTGCAATAAAAATGGCGAGCTAATTATTCTGGTCGAGTTTGAAAAAATGCTTTCTGAAGAAGAGTGGGCCGACATGGCCGCATTTTAAATGCAAAGAGGGTAAGTATCGTGACAATGTCTTTAGCTTTAATTCCAGCCTTATCGGCCTGCCTGGTTTGCCTTATGGCGGTATATGTGTTGTTGCTGAAGCGTCAGCTTAATCGGACAGAATGTCGTTATGCAGAGTTAATAGATAGCTTATCGGACGAAATTCAGGGTATTAGTCATGGTTCGATGGGGGTAGGGCGAAAGGTGTTGAGCCTTGAATCCAAAATTGAAACGCTCGAGGGAACGATTGAAGAAATGCAAAAAAATGACCCCTCGAAAGTAAGTTATACCGAAGCGTCCCGTCTGGTAGAGTTAGGCGCTGGTGTTGACGACTTAATGAATAGTTGTGGCATTTCTCGTCCTGAAGCCGAGCTGGTACTGGCGTTGACCAATAAAAAGAACGATCAGGTTCCGGTATTGACGCCTAATCACTAAGCTACCTGTTGGTGAGTCTGGCGATGGGACTCTAATGATTGCTCAATATAGTCGCTGACACTGTCGAAGTGCTTCTCGGCCAAATCTACGAAAGCCATTTTTAAGTGGAAGGTATCTCTAGCCAGCCTTCTCACACAGACCACTCGGCACTCAGCCTTAATTGCCTGAGTATTACCCGGAAGCGAAAAGTTCACCCGCATGTTAACCGCTTGTTTCGGGGCCACTGTTTCGTTATTTGGCAAAAGCCTGTCCAGCGTTTCTCGATTACAGGAGACCGTTAAGCCGTCTCTGGCAATCGCCTCAAGCTGTGTTGTTTGAGTGCTCTCGCGCATGGCTGACACGTTAATGCTATCGAATACCGGGATAGGCGTATGGTAAATCAGGTTTCGTCTCATTTCGTTCTTCATGAAAGATTTCGGCACCAAGCCGATATTTCATGCTCCATAAAAATTAATGCTTACCTTAAACTGTAAACCCTTCTGGCAACGAAACAGTGTAGTAATTGTAAGTGACTGAAACGAAATGAAATAATGAGACCTGTGCAGCAAAAAAGTTTGACCCAGTAGGCATTTTTCCGCAATCGAGAGGGGTATTTTCTGAATGGAATAGTTTTTTTAAGGAGTCAGCTCACTCGTCTACAGTCAGTCAACCGTCAACCGTCTCCCTTCTAACGCATCTATAGCCACTTTGCTTGATCAAAGTGGCGCAAAATCATCGCCCTACGCCACACGAATCCTTGCTTTGCTGATCAGGCTGGCGTCGTGGAAACTCGCGCCTAGCGCTCAAACAGTCCACGACTTTTCCCAGCCTGATTGCGCCCAGCGGCAGGTGTGCCTGAAGGGCGAACTAAACCCAAACGACTTGGTAACGTGGCTGGATTTGGGTATGGGTTTGCTTTCATCTTCTAGCGTCCGACTTCGGGCTTCAAGCTTCGGGCTTCGGACTTCGGGCTTCGGCCTCACCCTTCGGACTTCAAGCTTCGGGCTTCAAGCTTCAAGCGTCCGGCTTCCAGCATCTTGCACCTCGCGTCTCCCTTCTTACGTCTCCCGCCTTCCGTACAGCCACTTTGCTTGATCAAAGTGGCGCAAAATCATCGCCCGACGACACGCTTTTCCTTGCTGCGTTGATCATGCTGGCGTCGCGGGAACTCGCGCTCTGC